>JAZFSJ010000050.1:0-3478 GCA_036446115.1 Thermodesulfobacteriota bacterium
AAGAAAACCTGCCCAGCCTTAAGAAAGAAGGGGTGTTGCTGCTTGACAGCTCCTACGTCTCAGAAGTAAGTGGGCCAAGGATTTATGCCATACCTTTTTCCAAAATTGCACGGGAGAAATTTGGCAGAGAAAACGTAGCCAATATCATAGCGCTGGGTGCGATAACCCAGTTCTTTCCCAGCATCTCTACAAAGTCGATGGAGGAAGCGGTCTTAAACCGTGTCCCTAAACGATTTATTGAGATGAACAAAAAGGCCTTTAAAGAGGGGGTTAAGGTAGGGAAAAAGACATTGGAAGAAAGTAAGAAAGAGCCAGCTAGTGAGGAAGAGATATGAGTGAGTCTGTGGCACTAAATACTGATTTTAAAGATCTTACGCTTTTGAGTAGGGGTAAGGTGCGTGATATCTATGATCTCAACGATATGCTGCTCATCGTTGCGACAGACAGGATATCAGCTTTTGATGTGATACTTCCTAATGGCATCCCCTATAAGGGCAAGGTTCTCTCACAGATGTCCGCCTACTGGTTTGAGGTAATGGGAGAGTTAGCGCCTCACCATCTCATCTCTATTGATACCAAAGATTTTCCGTCTGTGTGCCAAAAATACGAGAGCAGTCTCAAGGGGAGGAGTATGCTGGTTAAGAAGGCAAAGCCGCTTCCTGTGGAGTGTGTGGTGAGGGGATATCTGGCCGGCTCAGGTTGGAAGGAGTATCAAGATGGTGGTTCCATCTGTGGTATACCCATAAAGGAAGGCCTTAGGGAGTCTTCACAGCTTGAAAAACCCATCTTTACCCCCGCAACCAAGGCTGAACTTGGTGATCATGATGAGAATATTACCTTTGAAAAGGCAAAAGAAATAGTGGGGGATAAGCTGGCAGAGCGGTTGAAGGAAGTGAGCCTGGCCCTTTACAAAAGAGGGAGCGCGATGGCCCGGGAAAAAGGCATTATTATATCTGATACCAAATTCGAATTTGGATTGCTAAATGAAGACCTTATATTGATTGATGAGGTGCTTACCCCCGACTCTTCCCGTTTCTGGCCTGAGGACGAATATGAACCGGGCAGATCCCAGAAGAGCTTTGATAAGCAATTTGTGAGGGACTACCTTCTCACCCTTACCTGGGATAAGACACCCCCAGGGCCGAACCTTCCTGAAGAGATTATCAAAAAGACCAGTGAAAGATATCTAGAGGCGTTTCGAAGGTTGACAGAAAGAGAGCTTGAGTAGCTTGAGTTTGAAATCCCGTATCCAGAGCTAACCCCTCTTTATGTTTTGCAGGAGAGAGACGCCATCGATGTGAGAGGGTATGGGAAGTCCTAAAAAATCAAGGATGGTGGGAGCCAAATCGATAAGGTAGACCCTCTCCCGATTAGAGCTTAATCCCCTGATATAGAGAAGGGCATCGTGTTGAGTGTGCATCCCGGAAAATTTACCCTTACCACTTATCGTATCTTTACTCAGAGAGCCCTTAATATCACAGCGTGATTCAGAAAAGAGGACCAGATCCGGTGCCTGTGCCAGGTAATCTCCTGAGTAAAGGTCTTCTTTTCGAAATACCTTGTCAATACCTTCCACTTCCAGAAATCCCCGGGTGAGTTCCTGACAAAAATCCTCATATTCCGAACCTGCCTCTACAGTCCCTTCGGGCATCTTTCCTTTCAGGTTGATAAAAACCCGTCCCGGATCCAGGATGAAGGCCTTGGATGTGGGGTCGATGTCTGCAATAGATTCAGGGGATTCCTTTTTAAATTTCAGATATCCCTTGTCCTTAAGCCAGGTGTTGGGATAGATTTCCTGGTTGAGCAGGGTAAAGCCATGGTCTGCCATGATTATTAGGTTAACCTCTTTTCCTATATAAGAGACAATCTTTTTAATAATCTTATCGATCCTTCGGTAGTATTCCTGAAACTTCGGGTAATAGGGGCCACTGGTATCTGTAAGCTCGTGCCAGAAGTAATGGTGGAGACGGTCTGTGCCGGTGAAGGCGGCGATAAAAAGATCCCAGTCTTCTCTTTTGAGGAAGTGGAGGATAGCTTCTTGCCGTTTATCGAGGGTGTAGAAGAGGTCCTTGAAGAACTCGTCTTTCTTTTCTGCTGCCTCCCGGTAGTTTACATCGATCCGATAATCCATATCTTTGAGCTTTTGGCAGACAGTAGATGGATAGACGCCCCTTTCTAGGTCAAGAGCAACGAATCCGGAAACGAGCACACCGTTTAAGGGTTGAGCGGGATAGGTCTGGGGTATGTTGATAGCCACTGTTCTTCTATCGTGCTGGGCAAGAATATCCCAGAGAGTGGAAGATTTGATGTGGGTGGAGTTGGGGAAGTAAATCTCATAGGAATCAGGTTTTCTTTCCATGAAGCCATAGATTCCATGTTTGCCGGGATTTACACCGGTAAAAAAGGTAGTCCAGGCAACAGAGGATACGGGGGGAATGGAAGAGAGCATCTCCCGCATAGTTCCCTGCTGGCTTAGTTTGCCCAGGTAAGGCATTACACCCATCTTAATAAAATTGCTAATAATCCGGCATGGTACGCCATCCAAGCCGATTACCAGCACTTTATTTTTACCTCTCTTTTTTCTGCTAAACATGCTTAACCTCTATTACGCCTTTCCTAAAAGCTCAACTCACCGCAAAACTATTAACGTCTTTCTTCTAAGAGGGTTATTAATTTTTCAAACAGGCTGTAAGATACCTTTAAGTTTCCCCTTCCTGTTCCCAGGTCAACCCCCTTTATATTTTTTCCATGAAAGTCGCTTCCACCGGTAATGGCTAGATTGTGTTGTTCTGCCAGCTTGCGGTATTGCGAGGTCTGTTTTTGGTTGTGTTCAGAATAGTAGATTTCTATACCCTTTAGTCCTTTACTTGCAAGTTTTTTAACCAGTGCCTCCAGTTCCTCTGAGCTCTTGCAGTGAAGGGTAAAGGGATGGGCTAGCACTGGTATTCCTCCCGCGTCTATGATGGTGGTGATAGCTTCGTCTGCTCCGAACCTGAATTTATCACTATAGGCAGGAGCCCCTTTCCCCAAATATTTATCGAAGGCTTCCTGGATATTCTTTACGTATCCTTTTTGCAATAATACCTGGGCGATGTGCGGTCTTCCTACTTGTCCTCCCCCAGATTCCTGAACCACCTCATCATAGGTTAAGGCGAGGCCAAGTTCGTTAAGTTTCTCTATTATCTTGGGATTCCTATCAGCCCGGCTTCCCTGGAGAAGGGTAAGCTTTTCTTTCAAGGTTCTGTCGTCCGTGGTGGTGAAATAGCCCAGCATGTGCATGCTCCCCGGTGAGTAGTCCACACTGATTTCTACTCCGGGAATTACCTCAATACCCTGATGCTTGCCTTCATTAAGGGCCTCGTCATTTCCGTCGATGGTGTCATGATCGGTAATGGCAATCGCCTTAAGACCCTTCTCTTTGGCATAGTGTACCACCTGGGAAGGGGTGAGAGATCCGTCTGAGCAAGTAGTATGAATG
>JAZFSJ010000051.1:0-2266 GCA_036446115.1 Thermodesulfobacteriota bacterium
CAACGCGTGCACAAAGGACGGGGCGGTAAGTATATCGCCTTGCACTTTTTACATTGCGACGCCATTAACTTTTTCTCGCCTAAGAATTTATTAAAGGATACAGCGGTAAATTCTCTGGTTTCCACCATCACTCCTACCTCCTCTCATAGATGTGGACAATACAGGTTCCACCGGTAGCCCCCACATTATGGGTAAGGGCTAAATCAACATTAGGCACTTGCCTCTCACCTGCCTCTTCTCTCATCTGTTTCCAGATCTCTACTGCCTGACCAACTCCGGAGGCGCCAATGGGATGTCCCTTCGACTTCAGCCCTCCCGAGGTGTTAATCGGTTTTGTACCTGTACGTGCAGTCTTTCCCTCTTCCACTGCCTTCGCTCCTTCTCCGGGTTTAAAAAAACCAAGGTCCTCACTTGCTATAATTTCCGCACTGGTGAAACAGTCATGCACCTCTGCTATCTTGATATCCTGAGGGCCTACACCTGCCATCTGGTAGGCCTCTTCTGCCGCCGCCCTGGCTCCCTCCAGAGTTGTGACGTTTTCCCGACCGTGCATTGAAGAACCACTTCCCTGGCCTGTTCCAATGATGGATATGGATTTCTCGGTAAAGTTTTTGGCCAACTCTTCCGCCACCAGCAGGAGACAGGCCGCCCCATCGGTAATAGGAGAGCAGTCGTAGAGCCTCATGGGCCAGGCAACAACGGGATTTGCCTGCTCATCCTTGAGAAAATCCCACTCATCCTTCCAGGTGGGCACCGGCCCCCCCTTTTCTTTGATTTTGGCAATCCTTTTATTCATAAGATCTCTTATAGTGGCCTGATATTGAGCATTGGGATTTAAGGCGCCATTTTCGTGATTCTTAATCCCTACCCTCATAAAGTGTTCCACTTTGGCATTATACTTCTCCATATAGGCCGTGGCAATAGCACCGTAGAATCCGGGGAAGGTAAAACCCGCTGGGGCTTCATAAAGAATATCACCGGCGGCAACCAAAGTGTCCGTTACATTCGAGGTAGGAAGATTTGACATCTTTTCCACTCCTCCCACCAGGACCACATCATAAAAACCGGCAGCAATAGCAATTATTGCTTCACGGATGGCAAGTCCTCCACTGGCACAGGCATCTTCCACCCGGGTCGCCGGCTTCGGAACCAATCCTATCCAATCGGCCATGATGGGAGCGAGGTGGCACTGCCCTTCGAAAAGATCACTGGTAAGATTTCCCAAGTATAGCGCTTCTATATCACTCACCTCCAACCGCTTGTCTACCGAGGCCCTCATCTGGTTAAATGCCTCAACAAAGAGGTCTCTTGTGGCTTTTTCTTTGAAAACCCCGAATTTGGACATCCCTGCTCCTACTATTGCCACTCCTCTACTTAATGTTTTCTTCTTTCTTGCCATCTTATCCTCCTGTTAGATATCAATATTCAGTCCCTGCAAAATCAATTACCCCTCACTCACTGTTTCTATCTGTCCTCTCTGCGGCTAAATTTCCTTCACCTGGTTTCAGATTCCCTGTTTTTTCATCTACCCATTCAGACCATATCCCTTTCCTCTTTCTTCTTGCCTCCATTTCATGTTGTTCAAACACCTTACTATACTTGAAAAGGAGTTTTTTATTACTACGGGCATAACCTTGTTTTATGAGCTCTGCATTTATAAACGTACCATCTAAGAGGTAAACATAAGCAAGCATCCGACCCCCTCCATCAATCTTTTGCCGGTCATATTCAAGTTTTACCTCCTTGCCCACTGCCCTATTCCTAATGAAGTCTTCGGCCTGCACGCTCGTATCAACACCAATAAGATGTACCTTTTTGCCATTGCTAAGAACGAGAGTGGTTCCTTCTATTACCTTGGCAACTTTTAGAGGTTTAGTATAAACATAGGTGACCACCAAAACAGCGGTGAGAACCACCAAGGTTATATAGAAATTTTTTCTAACCTTATCTACCCTAACATCTCTCTTCACCATTGTGCTTTTCTATACCACAAACTTACTTAAATCTATCGGTTTGAGATTGTTACTCAAGAATGCACATAGTTAAGGCTCATTTAATCCCCGATGTAACCAAGCGACTTGAGTTTTTTGCGATTTTCCTCAGTGAGTGGCCGTAGGTCGATCTCGTCAGTTGACTCTCCTCTGTTTTTTTGGAACCGCTCAAGTTTTTTTACGAGTCTGTCTGCAATTTCTACTTTATATTCTATTAGGTTGTTTGACTCCTTCGGATCATCGACAAGGTGATAAAGCTCATGTTTCCCATCAGA
>JAZFSJ010000052.1:0-2814 GCA_036446115.1 Thermodesulfobacteriota bacterium
AAGAGGAGAAAAATATGGATGCGTTAAACCATGTACATGAAATACCCCTGGGAAATGTTAAGGCTTTCATAATCGAGGGTGAAAAGACTATCCTGGTTGATACGGGAATAAGGCCCGTCCCCCAGGAGGTATTGGACTTTTTTGAAAAGACGGGCATCAAACTGGGAGATGGGGAGCAACTGGAATTTCTTAAAAAGGGATCCTTCCAGTTTATAGTGGATTATATCAGTAAAAAAGGACTTACCATCGACACTATCATCTGCACCCACTACCACAATGATCATACCGGCTCTCTTAAGAAACTTAAGGAAACCCTTAACGCCCCTGCAGCTCTGCATCCCCTGGACATCCCTTACGTTGAAGGGAAAGAAGAGCCCCCGCCCTCAAAAATGCTTCCTCCTAAACTGGTCAAGCACTTTAAGAGCGACCCCTGCCCGGTTGAGATCGCACTGAAAGACAATCAGATGTTTACCCCTGATCTTCAAGTCATCCATCTGGAAGGACATACCAAAGGGAACCTCTGCCTCCTTTTTAAGGAAGAGGTGCTGTTGGTAGGTGATAGCTTAATGGGTAAAAATCCACTTAATCCCGTTCTAGGTGCTAATGAGATCAATCCTCCCATGCCTAACGCCAGCATGGATCAGGAAAAGGCAGTTAAAAATCTGAAAAAACTGCTCGACTATTCCTTTAAGGTCATCCTCCCCAGCCACGGGGAACCTGTAAAAGAAAACGCCAAAGAGAAATTGAAAAAATTTATTGAAGAACTTTAATTAGGACGTGGATAACAAACTTAGCTATAAATGTTCCTCAAGAAAATAGGGTATAGATTAATTCAATTTATTTTCATACTGATAGGAATAGACGTTGCACTATTTTTTTTCATACCTCAACAATGGGTATATCAATCAATGTCTTCAACCTTAGATAAACCAGTGAAAGTAGATGTTATCATTGCTTTATTCGATGGCGTTGGCGAGAACTATTATCTGAATCATGAAAGCTTAAGAAGGGTAGATTATGCGAGCACCCTTTTTAAGGAGGGGTATGCACCGAACATCATGTTTTCCGGTGGCGGAAGGTCTTCTCAAAACCTTTATGGTTCCAATTTGATGTCTAACGTAGCGCAGGAATTGGGTCTTTCCCCTGATCAGATATACCTTGAAACAAAATCTAACGATTCCATAAGCAATTGGGAAGAGAGCTATAAAATCATAAAAAAACATCAATGGCAATCAGTGTTGATCGTCTCTTCGCTTTTTCACTTAAGAAGGGTTAGACATCTCATCAACCCTCATGGAATCAATGTCTACTATACCCCTGTTCCCTTTGATAACTGTAACCCGCCACTCACAAACTTTGGCTACTGGTCTTCTGCTCACTATAATCTTGGATCATATGTTTTATATTGCCTCCTGCCTTCATCTACATATAGAACTATCATCAATAAGCTTCGCCATTAGCAAGGCCAAATAGAAACTGAAAAAATTTATAGAAGAAATCAATTAGCACACGGATTTTCACAGAAAAAACGAAGACAACTCTTTTGAAATCTCCTCAATCAGTTCTTTATACTTAATTCTCAATAATCTGCGTCCAAAAACAATTTTTATACTATCAAGAGGAATGAACTCAAACAACGATACACTGCCAGAAGGTAAAACAATAAGATCCAAGGGAAGGTGGGGGAAATACCTGGGCATCGCTATAATCGCCCTAAGTATTACAGCACTCATCGCCACCCCCAGGGAAATGCGCTGGCTCATCCTGCTGGAAGGGATACTAGGAATCATAGGTATCGCGGTATTCGTCTATGCGAGGATACAATTCTGGCGGGAGGTCAACAAGTACAGACAGCAGTAGTATCAATCTTAATCCATTAGTACATTGGGGAAGCGCATGAAAATCAACGTTGAAAAACCAACGCCGGAAAAGCTTGAGAAACTGAAGGTAAAAACCTGGCCCACCCTGGAAAAAGAAGCCTGCAGGATCGACTGGTATTTTGACCAGACCGAGGAAAGCTATTTTTTAGATGGTCGAGTTACCGTGGTGACCGAGGATGGGCAGGAGGTGGAAGTAAAAAAAGGAGATCTTGCAGTATTTCCCAAGGGACTGCGCTGCACCTGGTATATCAAGGAGCCAATGCGGAAGCATTTTAATTTGAAAGGGGATTAGCACAATATCTTAAATCTTTATTCCGGACACTTCATAAATCAATCAAGCTGCGCATAGAAAGGATGCATAGCGCAAACTTTTCAATTCACCTGACCGTGGGTAACTTTCCTAAGTCCTCGGCCGGCAGATAACTTTAACGTTAGCAAAAGCATTTCTAAACAGTATAAAAAATCTGAAAAAGCCCCGGATACTTACGGGATAAGCTCTTTGCCCGATACTTTTGTATCCAATACTTCCCTTTTCTCGAAACCCCTCCCGCACCCAGCTCATCGGCAGTCTTTGCCTCCTTCTTCCCGGTAACATACCCTTCACTGGTCCCGGAGGGAAGATAGATTGTGACAGGAAACAGCGCTTCAAAAGCAGGTGAAGTCAGTTTTTCAGCTACTTTCTCAAGCATGTTTTTATCCAGTTCAATGGTGCTATCCCCATCCTTTAGCACCGGGTCTTTGAGCAACTTGGCCAAGGATTTCCTCTTCTTAACAATACCCCGATTGATGGAAGACAACTCTGTTTTGAGCAGATTTGTTAATATACCATCTTTTTCAGTCATATAGTTATTCCTCTTAAATTCACAATTAATCGAACTGCATTAGGCGTGCAAGCAGGCAAGTTAATCGTTTTTCTTAATAAGCGCGACATAGC
>JAZFSJ010000053.1:0-6064 GCA_036446115.1 Thermodesulfobacteriota bacterium
ACTGTTGCTCCTTTGCAGGTAAAAAGTTTACCGTTCTCCCCTGGCATCATGAGTTCAGGATTAAACAATCCAACTGGTGGATCCTGCATCTGCAATGGGCGTGTAAAATTAAACTCCTCTAAAATATCATCAATACGGCCACGTCTTCCCTCACATAGATAGATAGCCCTGCATAGATTTGCACATCGCTCACCAGAGCGAAGAAAGTCGTTCTCGTCCATTTCCTCGCCGGTTACTGATGAAAAAAGTCTTGCCTCTAGTGATGGGTCACCAACCCCTGTTTCGACGTTTCCGGAGAAATCGATAGGCCAAAACCAGTCACAGAGAATAAAATTCTCCATTGCATAAGCTCTGTTTTGTATTCTCACTGCAGCAGCCCCTTTCTTGTCAGGGGAATCAAATTCGGCTGCTTTTTCATCACCCCAGAACACTTTAGCTAAATGACGAAGTTTCTCAGTAGTTAAAAAACCCATCATGCCTTCGGTACCCATCCAAACCATCCACTTGACCATTGGAAAACTTACTCTGTGCAACTGGGTTATAGGATATGCAGGTTCTGTTGCATAAAAAACGGCGTTGGTGATAAATAAACGCGGGCTATAATAATCGGCATCAAATCCGGTTTTTGTCACCAACCCCTCTATTAAGTCCTCAACGCCCAGTTCCTTAGTTGAACGACGACTTCCTTCTGCCAATAGATCTCCGATTCCCTTACGGTTGATGATAAGATTGACCAGTGTTTTAATCCACTCGGTTGTTCCTACTTCATCAGGGTTTAATCCAGTTTCTTTTGAATCTATAACACCTCTTTTAAGTGCTTCCGGAAGCCAGGTTACCAGAAAACGAAGTTCAAGAATGCAAAGCCCATGTGTGTTTGCCAACTGCGTAGCATAAAATGTTGCATCTGCCATTTTACCGATTCTGTCCATTTCCTGCTTAGAATAAAAATATGCAGAAACGCAACTCTTCCGATAACCTTTTATCCCTTTTTTATCCTGGTAAACACCTCGACGGCAAATTCCCGGACAACTATAACAATAAGCATTTTTTATTTTTTCAGTGTCCTCGATTACGATTTCATTCCAGTAACGGCCAGACGACTCATCCTTCCACAAATTAGTGATCTCTTCTTTAACCTTTTGAAAGGATTCTGGATATGCAACTGCAAGCTGTACGCTCTCTGATCTTACCACGATAGCTTTTATGTTTTTTGATCCCATAACTGCGCCGAAACCCTTGGTAGCCGAAACTCCTCCTGAACCTATTATGGTAGCAAACCTGACCTTGGCCTCGCCTGCTTTACCAATTGTAGCCACACAGGCTTTGTCACCAAACCTTTTTTCAAGAGAGGCAATGGTTTCATAAGCATTCTTACCCCAAAGATAAGTGGCATCCTCAAATGAGCATTTACCTGCAGGCTCGATCACCAAAATCAAAGGTTTCTTTGAAGCGCCTGTAATATCTAAGCCGTCAAGACCTGTCCATCTCAAGGTTGCCCCAAAACGGCCTCCAAAATTTCCAAAAGCATACTGTTCAGGAACCGCCATGGGGGATTTGCCTAGCACGATCCAGCGAGAAGCAGCTGGAGCCTGCGTACCACACAGAGGACCATTCATGAAAAACAGATGATTCTTAACATCAAAAGCACCAGTATCAGAAGTTATTTCCTCCCAGTACATACGACTGGCAATACCACGACCACCAATAAACAGGTGAGCGTACTGCATTGTTGATATATCTGATACGGAGCAATCGTTGAGGTTTACTCGAAGGATTTTTCCTGCCCATCCAAATACTTTTTCCATCTCTGATTTTCCTCTTCTCATCATTTATTATTTCAATAAGTTATCTGATTTTACTTTATGATTCAATAATTATTCTGATTATTTTATGAAGGCTGTGCCATAAACCCTACCAAACAGAAAGCCCCAAATAGTTGACATTACCATATGCTCACATACAGTAAAATTCATCTGAAGGTGACTGTAGATTCTGGCAACCTAAACATGTTTGCTCATTTATGAGACCACTATACTTTGTGGATGCGCCGGGAAGACTGGCAAGGAGTAATGGATGGAAGTTCCAGTCGGTCGTTACATTTCTATATTAAGCATCTCACCATACTTCCATCCCGGTAAAGGTTTCCACTGTTCCGCAAAAATCTTCCACTCCCCATTATCTTTTTTGAGTACTAATGATTTCATTCCATGGTCGGAGTAGTCATCAGAGCGATAGTACTGTTTGAAACTCACCACTGCTTGTGTATTAGTATTAGCCAACGTTATGCGTATATCTTTGAAGGTAAGTGAAATCTGATGATACCTCTCACTAAGATCTTTCTTATAGGCACTCCATTGATTCCAATCCATATCCCTTGAGGTAAACTCTCTGGAGTATCGTCGCATGTAGTTTTCATGATCTTTGCTTTCCCACTCATGCTTCCACTCCAAGATAAACTTTTGAATAACCTCTTTTTCGCTACTTCTTGCGTGTTCACGTAATAGCGGAGTATTTGTCGCTAGTGTAGCTGGTGGAGCTATTGTTTTCACCTTCCCTGTGTTTTCTCGTGTGTCCTTTACAGTCTTAGGATAGATAGTAGAATCTGTGAGTGTTTCAGTAATACTCTGCTTCGTCAGCCTCAAGGTCTCGATAAGTATACCCAATTTTGACCCTTCGAGGTATTTTTCTATGGATAATGAAACCAGGGCATAGACATACCCATTGGGATCAACCCAATAGCTCTCAATTTGACTATCAACCAATAATTCATTTATCGCCTCAGTGATTTGGTGTTTAAATTCTGGTGTTAATTCTTTAAGACTATTGGGATAAGGCTTACCAGCCGATTCAATGGCATGTCTTACTGCATTAAATGTTTTTCTTTGCAACATCATTGCTACATTTGAGCGAGCCTGTTTAAGAGCACGCTGCTGTGCTATTGTGAGCTTGTTGCTTTGGGAACTGATACCGAGCGCAAAAATTGTGCCTCTCCGATGGGGTAACTCATCTATCCACTTGGGAGGTATGGAGACGATAATCTTATCTTCTGCAAGTTTTAATAATCTCACATATTTCTTTGATAATTTGTCTATTTTATGTGCGAGTATCTTTATTGTTTCTATGTTTTGTTCACTCCCTTTCCCTTCTTGTATTAATTCATCATTAACTTTTTTAGTGAGCAGATCTATGTTTGTTTCTATCTTTTTAATGCTCTTTTTCCGATCTCCCCATGCTGCAATGTTTTTGGTGAGGTTATCCATATCAGTTTTCATTTTTTCAGTAGCCTTTGAGTTTTCATCCAATCTATTTTTTATAATTGGAATATCAGTTGAGACTACTTGCTTCATTTTTGAGCTAATAAATGCAAACTGAGTTGTTAAGAACCACAGTGCTAAAATAATGAGTACTATCCCTCCAATGAATTGGATTATAAGTTTTATCCTACTTAACATTTTGGTGCCCTCCTCGGTTAAAACTCATTTTTTTAATCATAATACCCTAGAATAGCAAAGAACTTCTGATCTAAAAGCATATTAGGTTGGAGGGAGGAATAACCCCCCTCCTCAACAGTCTACAGAGGGGCTATTAATAAACATCACATAAATACCACATAATCCATATAGTATGGTCTCAATTTATTGCCAAGATCTTAAGGCTACTATAAACCCCGACAATAAGAAAGCCCAAAAAGTTGATATTACCAGAAGTAACATGAGATAAATTTCAAAGGTCTCCCTAAAGACTGCCTATGAAATTCCCTTCCTTGACATTACGCTATTTTTTAGGTTATCAATAAAGTATCGATGTGTCTTGTTTAAGCTGTTTACCGGCAGGTGCCGAAAAAGCCCCGCCTTGCTTGCCCGGTTAAATGCGAAGCATATTTAACTAGGGTAGGCGGGGATGAATCGGCACAATTCATAAATAATCAAATTAAACTCCGGGATGCCCCGCGCTGTGCGCGGGGAGCATCACTTAGACAATTTCTCCGGAAAGAGAATCTTTGATTAAACAAAATTCATAACTAATGGAGGTGTCACATGAAAGACGAGAAAAATTCACTGGATAGAAGAGATTTTTTTAAGGCCTCTGGGGTTGTAATAGGAAGCTCTGTCCTCACAGCAGCAAACTTTAGTGAAGCCTGGGCTAAACCGATGGATAAACCAGAAAAGAAGATAGAAATGCCGTCAGATGCAGAGCCTGCGGTAACCTATGGTCAGGTTCATAATCCCGAAATGTTGGGAGATGCATTTAATGCGATGATCCAGATCCATGCGATAACCCGTCCTTACCAGCACAAATTCAATGATGCACTGGTGAAGGCACATCTCAGTTATCTTGAGTATCTCATCAAGAATGGAAAGGATAGTGAGTACATTCAGTTCGATGTCGCGTTTTTGCGTCCACTCTTCAAAAGGATAAAAGGTCGAGCAGAAAAAGCAGGGAAGGATGCTATTCTTACGGGAATGTTTGAGGGAACCGGCTGCTCATTCCTCCTGTATGAGAAAATTTACAAGCGTCCAAATGAGCGCCTGGTAGTATGTCCCTTTCGAGAGGGAATCGAACACAACAAATTCTTAAAAACGACTTTGACCATTGAAGACGTTTGCAATAAATATTGTATTCCCCGTTGGACAGCCCATGGTAAGGAATGTGGGGTGGAGGTAAAGGTGACAACCGGTACTATCTGTTCCATTAAGATACTGTAATTAACATAAAGAAAAACTTCATAGTTACTAAAGGAGGACGCCATGCCTTTTGTCGTCAAAGAATCTTTGTGTGTTCACTGTGGTTCCTGTGCTTCCAACTGCCCCAATAGGGCTATTGTAAGAAGAGATGCAAGTTACTTGGTCACGACAATGTGTTGTGACTGTGGAACCTGTGTTAACTTTTGCCCTATGGAGCCTAAAGCAATAGGGAAAGGAAAGACCAAAACAGATTTCGACAACAAGAAGATAGCCAAGGCCTTGAAAGAGAAGCTGTCCTTGCATAAAGGCATTGCGGCGATGAAGTACGTTGATAAGCCCCCTGAAGGGGTCCCCGTGGAGGATGGGATGAACTTCTGGTGTCACATCTGCGGTGATATGTTTGAAGGAATCGGAAGCCCTACCTTCTTTACGGCAAAAGTGAGTAGCTGTGGAGGTTCCTCCCTGATCGGAATTGGGTCGAGAGGAACAGGCAAGGAGGAATTTTGTGCCGTAATTGATGCGCTCGTTGTGGGTGAAGGAAAATCATATGCTTCTGTAGATGTGTGGCCGGCAGGAAAAAGCTTTTTCCCCCGGTTCCCAAAAGTGTACGGGGGTGTAGTCATTGGTCCCCTTGAGAGCGTGAAGATGCCTGATATAATCCTCTTTCCCATAAATGCACATCAGCTATCGATGATATCTACTGCGTATCCGTTCGACACCGGAGACATAATCAGGGGCTATGGAGGAACTAGCCAGTGCACGATGACTGTTCCTGTTCCTCTTATTGAAAACAGACCGGTTTTTGCCTCTGGAGACCATGGTGGAAGAAGCCACATGAGGCTCACAGATGCAGAGATGGTGATATCCTTCCCCTATAAACTGGTTCCTGGTCTTATTAAAAACTTGGACAGGACGATTTATGCCTATGAGGCGGCGGAGGTCTCATAGAGGCACAAGAACAGGAACCCCCCGCGGGGAATAGTGAACATAGCCTACCTTGTATTGCCTATGAAATACTCTTCTAAGGCTTCGACAAAACTTTTCAGAAAGACTTTTATGGGATCTTAAAAACTACTTATGGAGGGTTGAACGGTGTAGGGGATTTTATGTGTGAATCTGTGTGTGAAATTTTTCCAAAATATGACAAATTTCTCTAGAATGCGGCAATTTGTTAAAATAAAAATGATTGTATTTTAATTGGTTATATAATCTTAAGGAAATGAGAAATCGGAGAAACTGATCGTTAATCTGTAGGTCGGTGCTCGACCACAATCTTAAGTTTTTTTATCAGTAACAAGAATGAGACTATAGTTAACTTACATTTGATAACGTAGTATAAACTACTTTGATGAAGGTCTGGATGTATCACTTATGGTAGA
>JAZFSJ010000054.1:0-3505 GCA_036446115.1 Thermodesulfobacteriota bacterium
AAGTCTTTTCCCGCTTTATCCATCATAAATTTCAGGGCTTGATCCGGACTAAAAACGTCGGGAGTATAGCACCGGGGGGAGGTTGCGGCGTCATAGACGTCTGCAATGGCCAGAATCTTTCCGAAAAGGCTTATGCTTTTTTTGAAATCAACTTGAGGGTAACCTGAGAGATCGAATTTCAAGTGATGTTCAAAGGGAGCAAGTAGGATTTTGGATTTCAGCTCATGAGGAATACACATTTTGAGAATTTGCCTCACGCTCCACAGGGGATGCTTGCGTACCACCTCCCACTCTTGCTCGTTCAGGGCCTCTGTCTTATGGATGATCTCTGTTGGTAATTCCACCTTGCCCAAATCATGGAAGAGGCCACAGATCCCTAGATGTTCCAAAGAGTTGCGGGACAATCCGATGCGTTTCCCCAAACACACACAGAGGACCGCCACATTCACCGAATGGGTAAAAGTGTAATCGTCATAGTCCTTAATGGTACTCAATGCCAAGAAGAGACTCTCGCGTTCTGAGACGAGATCCACCATGTTCTGTGCCACCCGTCTTGCCTTACGAATCCCGGCATTATCTTTTTGAGAGATCTTTTGAGCCACCTCTTTGATCGAAGACAAGGTATAAGAATAGGTTCTTCTCGCCCTCCTACCGAAATTTGGATTCCTATCTTGTAAGCTCTCATCCCTGTCCTCTAACACTTTCACCCATGTTATTGCTTCGCTCTTTATCTTCTGCACGAGCCATTCAACGGGATCCTCTCGATCCGCGGAGTAGTTGAGTAGACGTGCGAAGGAGGCAATCTCATCGGAGGGAGCCTTCTCGATAGAGGGGTACAAACACAAACCTTGAATTCCACGCTGCTCGAATAATTCCAACATGTTGTTAGTGACTGCAGCGTTTTCTCTTCGGTAGAGCAGCTTATCTTCTTGCAGGTAGAATTTCCCCCGCGTGACATGGATCTCTAAATCCTCTCCCATACCCACTTGGGATGAAGCCTTAACAAACTCCGAGATACACTCTTGGGTGGACTCATTGTTGTCCTGATAAATCTTTGCCGTTTGGATTAAGCGGTAGAAAGACTTAAAAAACATTTCTCCCCATAGGATCCGCTGTTCTGTGTGAGTCCGGTAACTCATCTCTTTTCTCCTAACTAATCCACACTACTAACACTATTCAAAGCGGCTTGCCGTACAGTGAAGCTGGAGCTTTCAGCCGCTTCTTCCAAAACCTGCTTGGCCTCATCCGTTCCTAGTTCGTACAGGGCAATGGCAGCACCTTGGCGGCGGACTGACCCCCGAGATGTGGATATCCACGCCCGATGAAAAAGAGCTTTTCGTAGAAAAGGGATGGACCAGGTAGAGCCGCATCGACCAAGGGTTCTGAAACAGGCTAGGATGTGCTTATCATCGCTGAGTCCGATCTTTTTGCGGTCGAGATAATCAAGCAGGAGGTTCTCAGCTTCTTCACTTCTGTACCTTTCTAGATACTTTAGTGCTACCGACCGAACGTATTCACTCTCATCCTCAATGAGGGGAAAAAGTTTGTCAGGAAACCAAGATTCCCGGATTAGCAGTGCCCTCACCGCCTCCTCGCGAATCCGTTCCGATGGATGTTTCAATTTCCCGAAAAGAATCTGGGTAGGCTTTTCTCCATCCAGGTGGCCCAGCACCTGGATGAGTTTCTGCAGCAGGCTTTCCTGCGAATGATGCAGCATGTACTCCAGGGGACCAATATCACGGGCGGCAAGGGATGTGATGACATTCATGAACATCTGTTCAAGCGGGGTGGACGAGACCTGAAGCAGCATGGGAACAAGACGCTGAACAGCCTCAGGCTTTAGAAGAATAAGAATCTCCTTGACCTCTTCCAGTTGCTTTGGATCTAAGTGTGTCCATATTTCCTGCAGGGTCTGAAGTAATTTGGGGCTGGATTTTGCCAGAAAAAACTTCTCCACAAGAGGAAGGGCCCAGGGTTTTTCTTTATTAAAAACCTGACAAATACGGTGTAATATTTGTAGGATTTTTAGAGCGAAGTCGAAATCACTTCGGATAATTGCTTCCTGAAACTCCTCCTCCAAGAATTCAATGCCGGAAGCGAGAAAGTCTCCATCCTGGGTGCTTCGAAGAATATACGTCAGCATTTCCAATACATCCTTCGCAGTATTTCCCTCTTCCTCGTCAAGGACCAACTCGTTAAGGTTCCCCTCTTTTTCAGAAGTCAGCTCTAGGGAGGTGCCAATCATGGCATCATCGACCGTTTCCCTGAATGTTCCCGGTTGCTTTCCCAAAATGGATTTGAGTTGACTACCACCCTTTCCCTCTGATAGCAGGGTGTCGACTTGCATATCATCTTCCCAAAGGATGTCTGCGGCTGAGTATTGAAGGTGTGGGAGTTGGGCTTCCCAGAGGGCGGTTGCTATATCCCCATCGGATTCCTCCGATAAACTTTTGTAGCGATTGAGCATCCCGAGAAATTGTTTTATCTCATCAGAATCAATCCCTTCCTTAAACTCCAGCCATTGAATCCCATCTCGGAAAAGAGTGAAAGCCAGGTTACCCTCTTCTGCAGGTCCTGCAAGTACCACTTCTTCACCAAAAAGAAGTCGGTCTTTTTCTACATCTAACCTTAATCCTTCCTGTATCTGAAAAAAAGCGTCAAAGTTATTCTGAACCTGAACGATGGCTTTATCGTAAATGGTATGCCCTTCGGGATAGAGGGAAGACATCTTCATGGCTAAGAGCAAAGATTCCATAATCTTTTTAGCTGCCTGCACCTCATTTTCAGGAAGCTTGGGGTTCAAATCCTCCGAGGATGTGTTTTGAGAAGTTTGCATTATCTACACACTGCTCCTTGATCTTCACCTATGATGTTGGGAAGCTTTCTCCCCTGAAGTAGGTATCTAATTTCTTATCGGAGAAAGATTATTATGACTTAAGACTAAATCTTTTCTTATCATTTATTTTTTTCTTCCAACCGCCAGAACCTTTCTCCTTTTAAATGCTTACTCACCAATAATCTTTACCAACACCCTCTTCTTTCTCCGGCCATCAAACTCACCGTAGAAAATCTGCTCCCAGGTACCAAAGTCAAGATTACCATCGGTAATAGCCACCACCACCTCCCTCCCCATAACCTGTCTTTTGAGATGGGCGTCGCCGTTGTCCTCGCCTGTCCGATTATGGTGGTAGTGTGAAGTGGGTTCGTGGGGGGCGAGCTCTTCAAGCCACTGCTCATAGTCATGATGCAGACCTGACTCGTCGTCATTAATGAAAACTGATGCGGTAATATGCATCGTATTTATAAGCACAAGTCCATCTTTTATCCCGCTCTCTCTCAAACATTCATCAACTTTTGAGGTAATATTAATAAATGCCCTTCTGGTAGGCACATTAAACCATAATTCCTTCCGATATGATTTCATCTCTCCCCTCCCTGCTAAAAAAATTTTTACCTAGGGTAATAGTTGTTAAGATTCACTTTTTGACTTTACTATATAGTCCAC
>JAZFSJ010000055.1:0-2435 GCA_036446115.1 Thermodesulfobacteriota bacterium
CCCTGTCCCAATGATATCATAATTCCGGCTATGATTCATAACACCTGGCAAATAGTGAAAGATAAAAGTTATGAGGAGCTCTCACCCGAAAAGAAGAAATTGGGTGAAACAATAATCCCCTGGCTTATGGCTTGTGAGGAGTGTGGTCAGTGTGAAGAAAAATGCCCCTACAATCTTCCCACCGTCAAACGTAAAAAGGAGTTGATGGAGTTTTTTCACACATAGAGTTCTGATAGCAAGTTCAATGGTAATGTAGTGTCAAAAGTTTCATACAAAAAAGGAACTTAACAGAATAAAAAAGCACAGTCTTGGAGCTAAGTAGGAGTAATGGATTAAAGGAGTTGTTTTATTGATTAAATAGTGTTAAAAAACGCTGTAGGAAGGGATATAGAATTCTCAACAATGGTGAGAGGACACAGAGGGGGGGATTTTGCTTATTGATAGTTAGTATTATCTCTTTGTTTTCTGTGGGTTTTTTCGGTAATAGAAAGGAATAAAAAAATGGCATTTTCGGATATCGCTTATAAAGCACTTCAGGATGTTGTAGGTAAGGAGAATGTAACCAACGATCCATTTATGTGTCAGGCCTACTCCAGAATTCAGTGGACACCTGATGGTGTCATTCAACGAGAGCAAATTGGAATATCTATGCGTCCGGTCTGTGTGATTATGCCCGGATCGACTGAGGAGGTGCAGACTATTTTCAGGATAGCCAACCGCTACCTCTTTCCTGTGATTCCGAGGGGAACGGGAATGATCAACTCCGCTTTCCCCAACAGGGAAGGGACGGTAGTAATAGATCCCAAGAGAATGGATCGTATTATCACATTGGATGCCAAAAACATGTATGCGGTGGTTGAGCCTTACGTGACTTTTGCCTCTCTTCAGGTGGAGGCTATGAAGGAAGGGCTCAGTTACCCCTCTCCCCCGGCAGGCAGTCAGATTTCCGTGCTTGCCAATATCTCCTGGCATGGTGGTTACGGTAATTCATGGCTCTCGGGACTGGGGGCTCAAATGCTACTGGGTTTTGAAATGGTGCTTCCTAACGGCGAGATATTAAGGAGCGGATCTATTTCCCAGGCGGGATCTGACTGGATCTGGAATGATGGCCCCGGCCCGGACTTAAGGGGTTTCTTACGTGGCGCACAATTTGGTCACGCCGGTGGTATGGGGATGGTCACAAAAGTATCTACCCGGTTATTTCCCTGGTCTGGTCCGAATGTATTTCCCACCCAGGGAAACGCTTTAGAGAAAGTGTCAGAGTTTCCACCCGACAAATTCCGCTGGTATATGGTTTCCTTTCCCCACAAATATCCGGAAGAGGAAGAGTATGGCATTAAAAAGGCATGTGACCTCCAGTATGAACTGGCAAAAGCAGAGATAGGAGCGGTGGTACAGCACAATGCCAAGCAGTTTCTGCTTTCTTGGGCTTCCCGGACCAAGCAGGAATTTCATGAGGGGATGGCAAAAGATGTCTTCCCTCACGGGTACAATATTGTAGGGCTATGCGCTATTACCTCCCTTGAACAGCTTGAATACGAGGAAAAGGTGCTTCACCACATTGTGGAAAAACTGGGAGGGACCTTCCTCACCGAGGAGGATGAGCCTTACCGTTTATGGATGCGCATTGCCAATGAGTGGATACGCTTTGGTCACTCCATGCGCTTGAGCCGTCCCTCTGATTCTTTTCACCAGGGTACCGCCTGTCTTGACTCCATAGACAATGTAGCAAAGGAAATCGTAAGGGCTAACAGGGCACAAAGGGAACTGTATGAAAAAGAGGGAATTGGAAAGGGGGTTCTCCAGCCCATAAGTCAGCACGGGGGGTGGATTAACCCCCTTGAAAGAGGATACGGTGCCGTGATGACCACTGACCTCTGGCCCGACCAGACCCCTCAAAAAGCCGCAGAGTGTATCAAACTCCTGTTCGGATCACTGAAAGGAATGCTGCAAATAAAGAGTGCAGGGGCAACGGTGGCGCTCTTAGGGCCTGCTTATGACCTGCTGGGCCCTCGATTTTTTAACGTACACCTTCTGGTAAAGGAGATGAAAAAGGAATTTGACCCTAATAATATCTCAAACCCTCCCTACGCTACCAGACCGGATGTGGTTTCACCGCAAGAACTTGAAGAAATGACAAAGGTGTTGTAAGATACCATGAAATTTCTACTACTTATTAAAACACGAAGGTTACATTAGAACTCGATTTATTCTGTCAATAAGGATTGATGGAGCAGAAAAGTGACTAAAGTATTAAGTGAACTAAAATGCCTAAAGTTTTTTAACTTTAGCTCACTTTAAGCAATTGCAACTTCAAACTTGCTTTTATCCATTACTCCACCACTCCAGTACTCCAATTGTAAAGGAAAAATACTATGTTCAAGTTCTAGGAAAGAGAGAAAACGCATCTACTTTAAAGAGAAAGGACTTATTAT
>JAZFSJ010000056.1:0-2418 GCA_036446115.1 Thermodesulfobacteriota bacterium
GTAAAGGTTACCCCTTTAATACCTGCCACCAGTCCCCCTATGACCAGCATAATGATGCCACCGAACAGTATGAAGGAATTGGTGAAGTCTCTAGGCTGGAGGATGATCCAGACCGGTATCCCCGCTGCAATAAAAACGTAGAGTGAAAGAGAGACCATCCAAAAGGTATGTCCAAAAATTAGGGGATAAGAGATGCCTATTTGTATTGAGGCTATGCAGGCGAAGATGGCAAGCAGGGCGGCATAATATGAGCTGATCCCTTTTTTGTAAAGGAGATAACCAATAAGGGGAGAAAAAAGCGTGATTACGATAACAGAGGTAGAAGCAATAGCGCCAATTGTGGCCATGCGAGTGCCGTCAACCATTATGGTCTTAAGAAAGATTTGGGAAGGTTCCAGCCCCAGTTGTTTAATGGGGACCAGGGAGGTGAGGGCAACGGCAGCCAATCCTAAGAAAGCGGAGGTAACCAAAAGTACCATGGAGATGGTGAAGCTAATGAGGATAATGAATCCTGCCTTCCCCAGGGATTTTTCAGCCACCCTGGCTATCGACTTTCCCTCTTCTCTCATACTGGCGAAAAGGGCGCTATAGTCATGCACTGCCCCTATAAAGATAGCACCCAGGATTAACCAGAGAAGACAGGGAATAAAGCCGAAGATGAGTCCCACGGTAGGGCCAATGATAGGGCCGGCGCCGGCAATGGCGGCAAAATGATGGCCGAAGAGTACCAGGTTCTTGGTAGGAACATAGTCCTTCTGATCGTTGATTGCAACAGCAGGAGTGGGATTTTTATCATCCTCCCCGAAGACCCTGGCAATGTAGCGTGCGTAGTACCTATAGGCGAGAAAAAAGAGAGGAAGTGCTACAATCAAAGGCAGTGTTACATTGATATTCACGGGAAATGTCCTTTGTGTCAGTGTTTGACGGCCTGTTGCCGTAATCCCTTTTCGCTTGTCTGAAAACGTTTTTTGATAAATCTAATGTTTGGGCAACAACCCGTTGATTATTAATTCTTCGAAGGTGTCATCGTATGCAGGTGCCATCCTTTGCCAGTCATACTTCACCGTAAAAGTTTGGATGTTCTCCTGCCGCACTTCCCTGACATTCAGGATGAGATTCCTGAGTTTTTCAACCATATCATCAAAATCTTCATAAAAGAACTTTTGGTGAAAGTCTTCCGGTATATGTTCCGGATAGGCAAGGCGTTTAGGGAGCAGGGGATAGCAGTTGCAGTACATTGCCTGCACCACGCTGGCACCAAAGAAATCATGGATTGAGTTAACCGGCAGAATATCTGCTTTCCACAGCCATGTAGCATATTCGCCAAAATCTTTGACAAACCCAAACTGCACGATTTTAGTAGCGAGCTTTTCACGGGCTTCAAGAAATATTTCCGGTTTTTGGGCAAAACACTCACCACACACTGCCGCCTCGAAATCCAAACCTTCGTCGTCAAGTCTGTAGAGCGCCTTAAAGAATTCCTCCGGATTTTTGTCGTATTCCCAGCGATGGTTCCAGATAATAAGAGGTAATCGGTTATCAATGTTTTCGGTCGCAATGGATTGATAAGGATCGAATTTTTTAAGATCCATTCCCAGGTGTAGCAACCTGCTTTTTTGGCGGATGCGTTGAACAGTGTTAAGTTCGTTTTGGTCAGGGAATGACTTGAGGAAACGGGGTAATTCGTCCAGAAAAGAATTGAGATGATAATGAGAATTAAACAATACCATATCGGCAGTCAGGGCACTTGCATAATTAATAAAACTGTAGTGCATATCCCTTTGCGCGATGATATCTCTGTCTTTTGATGACCAGGGGTAGGTGAGTTGATTTTCGTGGAAATAAAGGGCCGTTTTAATAGATGCACTGGCTTGCCTGGTAAGGGCTAAAAAAGTCGTGAGGTCAAGCATATCGGTAGCTAAAAGTAAATCGGGCTGAAAATCTTTGGATAAGAATTTACGAGCGAGTGTTACCGCAGCGCCATGCATACGCCACTTCCAGTACTGGCCATTCATACTTAAAATTTCTACTTTGTGCCGGCTGTATTTAACATATTCTTCTGCCCATGAAGCATGTGAACCGGTAAAATAGGGTTCCAGTATTACTATTTTCATATAGAAACTCTATGGAGTTGTTCCGGAAGCAGCGTTTCCTTCTATGGCAGAAGCCGGTGTTTCTGCTTCACCAAACACCTCACGGTATGCAACGGTCAGGATACAAAACTGAATAGGAAAAGTTACAATGATACCAACTACGCAGACAATTACACCGATGCCGCCGATAATACTCGCAACAGCAGATAGTCCCAAGAAAGGCCAGAAATTGGTTTTGACCTTATTGATGCTTTCCATGGAGGCAGGCCAGAAGTCCATCTTTTTATCCACAATCAGGAATAACCCGAACATTAACAGGGCCTGA
>JAZFSJ010000057.1:0-9956 GCA_036446115.1 Thermodesulfobacteriota bacterium
TAATCAGTAAAAACGCTGCACTCTTGGCTGCGTATTTAACCACAGTGACGGTGGGTCTCATACAGACAGCTCACTATGGCGTTACCGAAAGTATGCTTATCTTCTTCATGCTTATACTTATAGTCTGTGCTATAAGAATAGGAAAAGAAAAAAAAATGTTTTCACGACACTGGTATGCAATGGCACTCGTATGCGGTCTTGCCATTGGGACCAAAACATCTGCCCTGTCCTTTCTCATAATTCCCCTGGTGACATGGGCTATTCTTTTTTACCGTGAAAAGAGCATTGCGTTATTTTTGAGAGGTATTTCATTCTGTGTAGTGACCTTCACACTATGTGTCATCGTCTCTCCTTACTCATTCTTGAATTTTTCTGCATTCAGTGCCTCTATGAAGTATGAAAGTGAAGTGGTGTGGGGCACACTACACGTTCCCTACACCTTGCAGTTTCAACATACACTTCCCTACTGGTTTTTCTTTAAGAACTTACACTGGCATGCCGGTCCGATAATCCCCACTATGGGTTGCATGGGAATGATCTGGTGGTTACTGGTTATCATAAGAACAAGAAGAGAAGCGATCAATGTGCTTCCTCTCTTATTATTTGGAATACTCTATTGGGGATATGTGGGAGGTTGGTATGCCAAATTCATTCGATACATGGTGCCTCTCATCCCTATTCTCACGTTAAGTACCTGCTGGTTATTCGACAAGCTGTTGAATTATTTAAAAGCGAGGCCACTTACCGTAACCCTCTTACTTTTCACCCTGATCACAACCACTGCCTGGGCAGGATCTTTTATGTTCATCTACAACGCTCCGAGCACGAGAACGGCAGCATCCCAATGGATTTACACACATATTCCTGAAAACAGTGTGATTCTCACAGAACACTGGGATTATCGTGTACCAGTTCACTTAATGAATAACATACGTCCGCCATTTCAACATGCACTCATGAGAAATTTTGATCCCGACACTGACAAAAAAGTTATGGATATGTCGATCACCTTAGAAAGAGGAGACTATCTCATTTTAGCGAGTCGCAGGCTCTCCGGAACGATCGGCAAGGCTTATGATAAATACCCATTCACCAGCAGGTACTACGAAAAACTGTTTGATGGAATACTGGGTTACACCCTCATACAGACATTTTCCTCTTATCCCACTTTCTGGGGTTTAGAGATTAATGACGATGGGGCAGAGGAAACGTTTCAAGTATTTGATCATCCCGTGGTACACATATTTAAAAACAGTGAACATTTACCGGCATCCCACTTAGTGAAGATACTGAGAGAACACTAGAAAAACACACGTGTGGTGATGCTCTTTAGACCCTCAAGTCACTACTCTTTAAACAAAAGTGAAAAGTGGAGATTGAAAGGAATGAAGATAGGAATAACGGGCGGCTGTGGTTTTGTTGGCTCTAATCTAGCCGAACGATTCGCATGTGCAGGACATAATGTGGTCGTTTTGGATAATCTTACCCGCAGAGGGTCGTCTTTTAATCGAGAACGATTAAGAAAATATAATATCTCTTTTTTACACGCAGACATCCGAAATTCGGGAGACTTAAAAATTCTTTCTACCTGTGACAGTATTCTCAATTGTGCAGCGCACGCATCCGTGATCCAAGCTGAAAAAGAACCCTTTTTTAACTTTTCAAATAATACCATTGGTCTCTTAAACATACTAGAAATCATCAGGGAAACTAAAGTTCCCCTCATCCACTGGGGAAGCAACAAAATATATCCTTCTGAAACAACAAATGCGCTCCCCATACTTGAACAGGAAAGCAGATTTGCATGGGATATAGACGTACTGAGAAATCACCATTATACTGGTCTTACCGTATCCAATTCTTCTTCGGGGGAAATAATTGTTAAAGGAATTAATGAGAGTTTGCCAGTAGGAATAGGGGAAAGAAGTGTGTACGGAGCCACCAAGGCGTGCTCGGATATATTATGTCAGGAATACCGGGATGCTTTTAAGGTTCCCATATTTGCCAATCGTTTCTCCTGTTTGGCAGGGCCCTGGCAATATGGAATTGTAGATCAAGGTTGGTATGTGTGGTTTATCATTGCCGCATACTTTAGTGTGCCAATTACCTACTACGGCTGGAAGGGAAAACAGGTAAGAGATGTACTATTCATCGAGGATGTGTGTAGTCTCGTTGAACAACAGCTATCCTCAGCACTAGAAGGAGTGAGTTCCGGAGGAGTGTACAACATTGGTGGTGGTATAAATAACGCTCTATCTCTTCGTGAGCATATTGACATGTTACGGTCTGCAGGGCTGAAAACAACGGTACAGGCTGAGTTAGCTCCCCAAAGACGTGGTGACCAGGTAATCTATATTTCTGACATCGGTAAAGCTCAGCGTGATTTCAATTGGTCACCGAAGGTTACTCTTGAAGCGGGGTTTAATGAATGTCTCAGTTGGGTTGCCAATAATTCCAGCACTTTAGCATCTCTCTATCATACTAGCTTTTTTTCTTCACAATAGATTTGTGCATCCATGCTCTACCGGGGATAAACGGATGAATATTGTAATGTACACAACCTACTACCATCCTCACGTAAGTGGTCTGACGCTACACTTCAAGCGTTTAGCAGAACACTTTGTAAAACAAGGGCATAAGGTTACCCTCATCACCGTTCGGCATGATAAAAACTTGCCTTTAAATGAGGCATATAGTGGTGTTAACATAGTGCGAGTGCCCTACCTGTTTAAAATCAATAAGGGACATTTTGTGCCGCACATTATGTGCTACGCATGGCGCTCTATACAACAAGCTGATATCGTACATTTAAATTTACCGTCGCTTGAAGCTCTTTTCATCGCTCTGTCAGCAAAACTGCTGGGCAAAAAGCTCGTGAGCACCTATGTGTGTGACCTCCAGCTTCCATCTTTTTGGGGAAGCAGAATATTTACCACGTTAATAGACCTCAATCACCGTTTAATCCTCAAGCTCTCAGATAGAATAACATCCTTCACTCTCGATTTTGCAAGACATTCGAGGGTCTTGCATAAGTTTGTAACAGGGGTAGTTGAAATATCCCCTCCCCTTGAGATACCAGTACATTTTCAAAAAGTAGAAATCCTCACCAATCTCAAAGCACAAGGATACAATCCACTCATAGGTATGGCAACTCGCTTTGCTTCAGAGAAGGGTATCGAATTTTGCTTAGAAGCGCTACCGGCACTGAAATCGCAATTTCCTCATATTAAACTTGTTCTTGCTGGTGATATGAATGTTGTTGGGGAGTATCAATACCTCAAATCACTCAACCCGCTTCTTGAAAAATACGAGGCAGATGTGTACTGTGTGGGACGGCTCAATCAAAACCAAATGGTTCACTTCTATGAGATGATTGACCTGCTCGTGGTCGCGAGCACAAATTCCACAGAAGCGTTCGGAATCATACAGATTGAGGCAATGGCCCATGGTACCCCGGTGGTAGCAACAGATCTACCCGGTGTTACAATTCCCATACGCATTACGGGTATGGGAGAAATCGCTCGTAAAGCCGATAGCGACGATTTAAGTGAAAAAATCATTAGGGTGCTCACGAGTAAAAACAACTACCACAGAGATACACATGAAATTCGCACACTTTTCTCAGCAGATAATGCTGCACAAAAATACATGGACCTCTACAGCCAGACACTCAATGCTTGAAACTTTTTTAAAAACCTACTTTAAAAACCGTCCTCTATTCTTGGGATTGATCAGAGCTAAAGAGCTGGAGCTGTTTCAAAGGTTTTTTCCCTCTGTTACTACTTTACCCAAATTAACAATCTTAGACTTTGGTTCTGGGGACGGCTTTTTTACCCAAATGTTATGTAACAGAACAGGTATACCACTTACTAAGATTGATATTGATCAGAAGATAACAAGCAAAACCATAAGGGAACGAACTGATGACCGGCTTGTCATCTATGATGGTGCCATACTTCCTTTTAAAAGTGATTCCTTTGACCTTGTCATCTCCAACAGCGTTTTAGAACACGTCGAAAACGTCTCTCAAAGTATACAAGAATTATCTCGAGTATTGAAAAAGAAAGGAACTTTTTTATGTTCTATAATGACAGATCGTTGGGAAGCTTACCTCATAGGAAGGTTATGTTTAGGGAAAATCTATACCGCATGGATGAGGAGAATACAAGATCACAAGAATCTGCTGCTTTTTGATGAATGGCAAAACCACTTTGAAAAGGCAGGCCTTAACACGAAACGGGTAATTGGTTATATGGACAAAAAGGCAAGCCGCTGGTTTGAGTTATTACACTACCTGTCGTTTTATTCACTCATTCTATACAAGATTTGTGGAAAGTGGGTTGTTTTTCCTCTTGTGTTTGATTTATTTCCTTTGCACCACATAGTTGCGCCGCTTGTTAAACAGGACATTCCCGTATCGGATGCATCTGCCCTCTTTTTTGTTTTAAAAAATGACGCATGAACTATACGAGGCCGTCATATAGAAACAAAATACTGCTCGTGCTCATTATGCTCTTAGGAAGTGTATTGAGGTTGTATGGTTTAAATTGGGATGACTCTCATCACCTCCATCCCGATGAGCGATTTGTTGTGCTCACCTCCTTGAATATTACATGGCCTGATAGTTTTTCTGACTACCTCAATCCGGAAACCTCAACACTGTCACCCTACAACACCGAAAACTATAAATCCTATATTTATGGTACTTTCCCGCTGTTTTTGACAAAAGCGTTAGCGGATGTTTTTCATTATGATGCCTATGGCAAACTGCATATTGTGGGAAGACTGTTAAGCACACTGTTTGATCTTGGAAGTTTGCTGCTGATATATTTCATTGCGAGAAAAACATTCTCAAGGCACACCGGAATCCTAGCTGCCGCCTTTTATGCGGTAACTGTTTTGCCCATACAACAAAGTCATTTTTTTACTGTTGATAATTTTCTCGTGTTTTGGATTTTAGTGACCTTCTCACTGCTTATTATTTTCATGGAGAGGGAAAATTTTAGGGCACTAGTTATCAGCAGTCTTATGGGAGTAAGTTTTGCATTCGCTCTCGCCAGCAAAATATCGGCTATTCTGTTTATAACAATCATTGCCTTCGCTTTGGCAATAAAATTTGTGCAGGTACTGCAGAAAGTAAGCTGGCAGAAAAGCATATTCCAGTTTATAAGTAACAGCATAGTTTTTTTGATTTCTAACTATCTGATTTTCAGACTTGTTCAGCCGTATGCTTTTGCATCAGGGAACTGGCTTGACGTAATGCCGCATCCAGATTTTTGGAGTGGTTTAAATTTTCAGAGACGGGCGATATCGGGCGAAGTTATGTTTCCCTCACAATGGCAATGGGTACATACTACTCCGTATCTTTTTCCGTTGAAAAATCTATTGCTTTGGGGATTGGGTCTACCACTGGGAGTTTCCTGTCTGATAGGACTAGGGGTATTTGTTTGGTTACAGATAAAGACGAGCACTACAGAAAAAATATGGGGAGTAGGAAAAGTAGTGCGGACACCAGGTTTTATAGCTTTTGTGTGGGTACTTTTTTCTTTTGTGTATGGAGGAGGCAGTTTCATAAAGTCCATGCGTTACTTTCTTCCCACAATACCCTTTTTAATTATTTTCGGGGCATATACGTGTACGAACATTGAAACGGCCAATAATAAAATATCCCGCATTAGTGGCGTATCAATTTTTGTTCTATCATTGCTCTGGGCAGTAGCCTATATGAGTATTTACTCTCAAGATACAACACGTGTTGCTGCTTCCAAATGGATTTATAAAAACATCCCTAAAACGAGTGTCCTGGCAAAAGAACAGTGGGATGATCCTCTGCCGCTTCGTTTGCCTGACGATGTATTAAGGAATGAATATACACGGCATAAAAATTTTGAATGGTTTTTAATGCGGGTGTATGATCCTGACAACGATGATAAAGTGAAGACACTCTACGAAGACATGAAGAGAGCAGATTATATTATTTTATCCAGTCCAAGAGCGAGTGGAACAATTGGACAATTACCGGATTACTTTCCAATTATGTCTAAGTATTACCGCTCGTTGCATTTAGGCAATTTGGGATTTGAGAGAGTTCAAGAGATTGCTTCCTATCCACAGCTATGTGGATTTGAAATAAATGACTCAACTGCTGAAGAGTCTTTTTGGGTGTATGATCATCCAAGGGTGCATATTTATAAAAAGGCAAGGGATCTTTCCTGGGATGAGTATACAACAGTATTATCACACTGAATAGTATGCATTGAACGCCACTGACTGAGAGGGGTAAATTCATAGTAGCATGAATCCTCTCGATAGCTATGCACAAGAATAACATTTTATGCGGAGGATAGCGCTGAGTGAAAATTTGTATCATTGGCGGAGGGCCAACAGGTTTAACGGCAGGTTATGAACTTATGAAAAGAGGCCACCGAATATCCATATACGAATGCGAAGAAAGATGTGGAAGGCTGGTGGATACTGTTCAGATTGGCAACAAGAAACTGGAGAAGTTTTATCATCACCTGTTTACCAGTGATAGTGATATAATCAAATTGATTGATGAACTGAACCTTTCATCGGGCCTTTCGTGGATATCACCCAAAAACGGCATCTACATTAATAGTACGATTTACTCCTTAAGTTCTCCTTCTGACCTCCTCTTATTTAAAGAACTGTCCTTTGCAGAGAGACTCTCATTAGGGAACCTTTTACTGAAGGCACGATTAATGACAAACTGGAAAAAGCTCGAAAGTGTAACTGCACGAGAGTGGGTGGTTAAACACTCAGGAGAGAATGTGTACAAAAAAGTTTGGGAACCACTGCTACACTCTAAGTTTGATCAGGACGCAGACCAGATATCAGCTGCGTGGCTCTGGAACAGGATAAAGCTTCGTAGTTCAACGAGGGGCAAAACACTAATGTCTGAAGTGCTGGGCTATTTAAATGGGAGTTTTCAGGTTCTCTATGAAAAGCTGGCATCTAAGATAAAAGAACGTGGTGGAACTATCGAATGCTCAAAGTGTGTATCGCGGATCATTCCTAAAGGTGACAGATCCCTTGAAGTTACCTGTGATAACCAAAAGGAGGATTTTGAAAGGGTCATCATAACCTCAGCACCATCACTCATGCGTGATCTGGGACTGCCACTGCCTGGCTGGTATCTTGAAAAGCTGGAAAAAATCAAATACAAAGCAAATATTTGTATGATAGTAGAGCTCACGCTCCCTCTTTCACCCTACTACTGGATTGCAGTAGCGGAAAAAGTTTTTCCTTTTATAGCTGTAATTGAACACACAAATCTTGTATCGCTTAATGGCTATGGTTGTTCTGTAGTGTATCTGTCTAGATATATTGATGACAATAGTGATCTGTTCTTATCATCTGATGAAATGGTGAGGGAACGGTTTATCAACTGCCTAAAAATAATGTTTCCTCAATGGGATGAAACTACAATAGTTAATGTACATGTGAACCGGGCTCGATATGTTCAACCTGTTATTTACAAGGGATACTCACAGATTATTCCTCAATTCAAAACTCCCATTGATAATGTATATCTGGCAAGTATGGCTCAGATTTATCCAGAGGATCGAGGTCAAAATAACGCTATTAGAATGGGAAAAACTATAGCCCGTATCGTAGACAGCTCAGAATCTCACTGACCACACACAAACACTGTAATGACAGGAAAACTGGCGTTTAGTTTTTTAACACTTATCCTTACCCTCTCCGGTATCTTTATGGGTGAAGACCTTTTTTTTATTCTTCTCTGGTGGTCTTGTATCTTATTAATAGGGTGCATCTTTCTACCGGTAACCAAAAAATATTTTGGTATGTTCTTTGACCATGGTTACCTTTTTTCAAAAACAATAGGAATCGGGCTTATTTCCTATTGTGTTTGGCTGCTTTCTTCTCTACAACTCTTACCATTTTCTCAAACAACGATCTTCCTATCTCTCCTTTCAGCCACTGTCATAATCTTTTTTGTTCTAAAGGGTTTTAGTGATTTTAAATTGTTAATGAAAGAAAAATACAAGGTTTTCATATACGAAGAAATCATTTTTTTGTGCGGACTAATTTTTTGGTCATTTATCAGGGGAGTTCAGCCAGATATTCATGGTCTGGAAAAATTTATGGATTATGGTTTTGTGAACTCACTCTTGCGGACCAGTACTATGCCACCACGAGATATGTGGTGTGCAGGGGAACCCATTAATTACTACTATTTTGGGCACTATATTTGTGCGTTTTTAACCAAACTAACTGCTATCAAATCATCAATTACCTATAACCTGATGATTGCCACGCTCTTTTCTCTCACGTTCTCTCTTACCTTTTCTCTTACAGGGAATGTAATTTTTCTTCTAGGAAAACAGAAATTTAAAAAAGTTATCGCAGGTGGTGTGCTTTCAGCTCTTCTTCTTACGTGTGGAGGTAATCTGCATACTTTTATTTTTGCCAATCTTCTCCCTTTTGCCAAAAGTGTTAACCTATCTCATAGCGAAACAAAAGAGTACTGGTACCCCGATGCTACTCGTTACATTGGATATAATCCACCGACTGAGGATAAAACCATTCATGAATTCCCCTTCTACTCTTTTATTGTGTCCGATCTTCACAGTCATGTGCTCAATATCCCTTTTATTCTTACTTTTCTCGCAGTGGCTCTTACATATCTCGTCAGACCAGTCAGAGAATTTAGTGAGAAGAAAAGGGGAGAAGAATGGTATGCCATATCAGGTCTACAGTTCCTTTGTGCCTTTCTTCTGGCAGTTTTTTATATGACAAATCCCTGGGATTTCCCCATCTATTTAACAATAGCTGGCATGGTAGTAGTGTATAAAAAATTCACCACATGTCATGTTGATTTGAAATTACTGGGTACAGTCATGTTGCGGTCAGTTGTAACAATTTTCCTTTGTGTGTTGATTGGATTTCCTTTTCTCTTGCATTTTGTGCCTTTTTCACAAGGCATTGGTGTAGCACATGCCCGATCACCGGTATATCAACTTTTAGTATTGTGGGGATACCAACTTCTATTTGTATTCTGCTTTTTTGTCTTTGTAGTTTCTTGTTGGAAAAAATCTTTCCTGTTTAAAAAAAACAGAGATTTTAGAAATAATGTAGGCAGCTTCACTTCCTCTCTGCAACCAACTGATATGTTTGTTCTTGTGCTCTCTCTTGCTGCTGTTGGTCTGATTATCTTGCCTGAAATCGTTTATATAAAAGATATCTACCTGCCTTCCTACCATCGTGCTAATACCATGTTCAAGCTTACCTATCAATCATTCATCATATTTGGTATAGTGATAGGATACATAGCTATTAGGATCTTTTCACGAGAAGGAAGAGCTCTTTATCATCAAGTGCTGAAATATTGCCTGGTAATCATTCTTGCGTTACCGATGAGTTACTCTTTTTATGCTATAAAGGGATACTATGGAACACCCATGCCAAAGCGATATAGGGGACTTGACGGTGTGGTCTTTTTGAAAAGATTGTACCCTGGTGATTTTGGTGCTGTACAATGGCTTAATGAGAACATCCCTGGGCAACCGGTAATCCTTGAGGCGAATGGCGACAGCTATACCGATTATGGAAGGATCTCCATGGCAACAGGGTTCCCCACAATTCAGGGATGGTTCGTGCATGAATGGCTTTGGCGGGGTGATACGGGAATGATATCTGAGAGGGTCAATGAGGTGGCAACTGTGTATGAATCAGACGACCTTCTTAGTACGCAGGAGATTCTTGCAAAATATCATGTCCAATATATTATTGTCGGTAAGCTGGAAAGAGATAAATTTAAGAACCTAAAAGAGGATAAAATTGTAACTCTTGGCAAAAAAGTTTTTGATTACCAGAATACAAAAATTATACATGTTGATCTCACACGCTAGATTACTCGTAGAAGTAAAAAAATAATATGAGGTGCTACCTATGGATAGAACGGTCACACT
>JAZFSJ010000058.1:0-2420 GCA_036446115.1 Thermodesulfobacteriota bacterium
GGATGATTCCATACACGAGGCAAATCTTGCGATAGTTCTCTAATTTCATTTTCCTCTTCGATCGAAAGCGGAGGGGCAATTTTTGTCAAGGCGCCAATCTCCTTCTCTAACTCCGTCACCTTAACAAGAGCATCATTCCAGTCTTTTTCCAATGTGGCTGCTACCAGACGATTATCAGGATCCACTGCATTGTATTGACGTTTTGCCCGTAAAGCTTCATAACGTGCCTGTTCCAACTCTAATTCACGTTGTCTCCTTACAGCTTTTGATTTATCATTGATTTTCTTTATAGCTTTTACGGAAGCCTCTAACCCTATCGGAGACAATACTTCGAAGAGCTGTGCTGTAACTGCTCGGTCAACACGTAATCCTCCAAATGATACACATGCCTTCTCTCCTTTGCTATCCTGCTTTCTACTACAATGATAGCGCTTATGGCTGCCATTACGTCCCTGGTATCTAACAAATAACTTTCTACCACAATGCCCACACCTCAGCAGTCCTCCGAGCAACGCCTCTCCTCCACAAACAGAGCCCTTTACTACAGGCCTTTTCTTATTTGTGTTTTGAGCTAATGTATCGATGTTATATTGATATTGCTCCCATGTAATATAACCTTCATGGTGGTCTAATATCAAGACATCCCAATCCTTTTGTTCTTTACGAACCCCCTTCCTTAACCGCTTCCGTCCGTCTTTAAACTCTACCACGGTTTTTGTGCGACCATATACATATGCGCCGGCATAAATCGGGTTGTCCAGTATTCTCAATATGGTATTCGTAGAGGGAAACTTCCACCCAATGCCGCGCTCTCCTTTGCCATTAGAAACTATAGGTATTTCTATCCTTTCATCCAAAAGCCACTTATATACCTGGCGCATGGTACCATATTCTCTGAACTTGCTGAATACTAAATCCATCACCTCCTGAATTCGTTTATCTGGGTTTTTCTTCAGTTGATTATCTTTGGTTTTTATATAGCCCGCCGGTAAAGTAAGATACAACTCTCCGCGTTTCGCCTTCTCTTGTATTGCCGCCTGAGAACGTTCTTTTAATAAACTTAATTCCATTGTGCTCATTTCTCCCTTGAGGCCCAGGAGTAAACGATCGTTCGATAAATTAAGATCGTAAATAGCGTCTTGATCAACAAGAACTGTCCTCATTATACTGCACATTTCAAGCAAAGTATGCCATTCTCGACCGTTGCGGGCTAACCTTGATGCATCTATTGAAAAGATAGCCCCTACCTTCCCTTCACAAACAGCTGATAGCAGTTCCTGGAAACCTAATCTGTCAACACATCCCGATGCTGTCGTACCTAAATCACTGTCTATTACTCGTACACATTCTTCACTCCAACCCAGTTCCTTTGCCCGCTCTACCAAACCATACTGTAATCGCTGGCTCTCACGGTGATGAATGACTTGACCGGATGTTGACTGCCGAACATATATACATGCCTCCCGACCTATATGTTCAGTTATTATTTTGTTTATCATGCTCATCCCCCTTTTGTCGATGGTAATTGTTTCCCTTACATCCTTGCCAGTAGGCCGATAGAAGAGCTCCAAGGAGATTGCCCAATCTCTTTTGCGTTTCAGCTGGAATTGAGATGCGAGATGGTATATGCTTCCATATGATCTGAAGTTGATGCTCTTTTTGTCTCTCCATTATCCCTCCTTGTTTTTGATTTGACTTTATCAGAAAAGGATGGGATTGCACTATTTATCAACAACCGCAAATTATGCAGAGCTCTAATTGATAGGGATGGGATTGAAACGACGGATATTTTTCCATAATCCGGATGAGTCATCCATGCAGGTATCAATTCATGCCTTCCATCGTGTAACGCTATCACATAACAACGTTCACCACGATGGCTTCTGATACCTACGACATAGATATCCTCTCCAGTTCGGGGGTGATATGGATAATATACCCTCGCTACAATTTGGTTTTGATGGGCATTATGTGGTGTATTTGTGAGAGACTGAGGGGGAAGTTCCCTCGGTCCACTCGACCATGCAATCGACTGATATTTGGTTTTCTGGCAAGATTCCAGAACATATCACATCTTTTACAACCATTTCGGAAAATCTATCTCTTGCGATTTTATTAATTTCTTGATATTGAATCAATAAATCGGAAGACTTTCGATCTTACCAACCAAGAAACTGTACTGCAGTATGCCTTTAATATTTAATGGCATCATTATCTCAATATCGGCGAAGAGACCAACGATGCCAGGTATATCTGATTAAACACATTATAGAATAATCGAAATATTATTGCTCAATCAGGAGGAATAAAACATGCGATTCCGAACAATATTTATTGTACTAGTGTATGCAGTAGTCCTCCATCCTTTTTCTGTGCTGTCAAGCGACCGCGCTGTCAAGTTGGCCACCCAGAGAGAGGGG
>JAZFSJ010000059.1:0-3801 GCA_036446115.1 Thermodesulfobacteriota bacterium
GAGAGTAAAAAGAAGAGGTGAAAATTTGAGGGTTATGATAATGCCTAATAAAATGCCAGCGAGATAGTCTTTTTTTTTCATGCTAAAAAGGTAGATGAGACAGATAACCAGATAAATGATTATGGAAGATTGGCCTAATTTAAGTGCATAAAAGAGAGGAAATAGCGATAAGTTTAAAGATGTGACCAACATCAACCTTAATATGGGATATGGTAAGTCTTTAGTAAAAGACCATTCAAGTAATATCACAGCTATGATAATAAACAGATTTACACTGAGACATAAGAGGGCAGAGGTAGAAAAGCTGAATCTAGTGAGCAGTTGGAATGGTGCCAAAAAGATTGGCAAGTAAACATATCGGGTAGGGGTGAGATGGAAGCCTGAGTTTTTAGCTGTTTCATAAAACTTTCCGGAATTTACCACACTGAAGTCGTCCTTTATCTCCACATAAATCTCAGAGATCTCGCCGGCATTCATTAATTGAGCGGCTGTATAGTAGGCAATCAAATCGGCTCCAAAGGCAGTAGTGGGAGTATCTTTTTTAATGTTAAGGAGATGGATGAAGAAGAAGACCAGACAGAATAAGGTGAATAAGGAAATGACGCTTATACTCAGAAAGGTCTTTTTTCTGTAAGTAAGCATTGGTTTTACCCATGGTTAATCATGATGCTTTTGAAAGATTTACTACCGGACGTTACTGTTTTCACTCGTATGGGACTTGAATTTTCTCTCTTCATTAAGCTTTAGCAATTTGAAATCTGAAAAGAAAGAATAAAATTTGCATAGATAATACTTCCTGCTTGGAAAATCCTTCATCAATTCACTATTTCTGTCCTTGAGATCTAAGGCATAGATAATTTCACCGTGAAGATCAGGAGAATTGAACTGAAACCCTGAACCATAGAGAATAAGATTGGGTTTCGTAATATGTGGAGGAAACCAGGTGTCAATAAATATAACGGCATTGGTTATCCTTTGCTTTTGAACGGCATCTTGTATCTTGTCTGTGACAAACGAGTAGTCATTAGAATATTTTTTAATAAGCGATGGTAGGGGAACTGCGAAAGAATAGAGAAAACATAAAAACAAGAGAAGATAGAGAGAAGCCTTAGTTTTGCGCTTATCGAAACGCTTTTCCTCTAACCAGTGGGGAAGTTCCAGGAAACCACGCATACTTAATATGACTATAAAGGGTGTTATACTATAGTAGAACCTGGGGCCGAAGCAGAGATCCTGATAGTAGTAAAAAAAGTAACTCACGATAAGCGTCAGGGAAGAAAAAAGGAATAAATAGTCCCATCTGTTTTTTCTAACCGGGATGGCAAACAATATAAAGGTAAAGATGAGTGAAGGGAGAGGCCACTCAAAGAGATAGAGATTAAGACCAATGAGATTATTGCTGGTATTAATCACTCCCCCTTTCAAGGTAAGGGATGGCCCAAATTGAGCGCTTCCCAGGAATCCCAGGGTCTGGTATTTCTGCTGATAGCCAAACAGGAAAGGATGTCCATTGGTGAGGGTATTATAAAGCAGCAGCAGGAGCGCCATTAAGGAGACAGCCGCAAAAAAGCTTAGAGATTTTTTGATGTTTATCTCTCTTTTCTGTAAAGTACAGTATAGTAAATAGCATACAAAAGGAGTGCCGATAGCAACGGCGGTCAGAGGTCTTATGGTCATGGCGTATCCCAGGGATAGGCCGGAGATGACGGCATATGTGAAAGAGTCAGAAGAAAACATACGCAGGTAGCAGAAAACAAAGAGCAAAATGAAAAACATGGTCGAACTGTGATTCATATGATTGGAAGACATAAAAAGAAAGAAAGGAGAAAGAAGTAAAAGACTGCAGCTTAGATAAAGCATTCGACGATCACTATAGATGGTTTTTATTACCAGAAAGAAAATCAAGAGAGACAGTGTGCCCAAGAAAGGTCCGATGAGCCAGGGAACTCCTAGATAAAGTCCCAACATGAGGAGAAGAGGATGACCAGGAGTATATTGCGAGTACCACTTGTCATCATTAATGATATTGCTATAATCAAAAAATTCTTTGTGGGAAGGAAGGGGTGCATAAAGTTTTCCCATCTTGAATATCTTGGCCTGGAACAGCTGAGCGATACTGTCTTGCACATGGGGAATATGATCTAAAATTATATATGCGATGATTCCTGTCGCCAAAAGGGAAATCATGAGAAGTGAGGCAATAAAGAAAGGTTTCCTCCATTTAAAGAAACGAAGTGTAACCTTTTCTATGAGAGTAACAATCTTTAAAGGGAGTTTTTCAAAACAATAGAGACAACAAAGGATTGTTCCCGCCAGGCTTAAAAAAGCGAGAATAAAGTCAATAATAGTAAAATTTGGGAAGGACTCAAGCGAGCGGGTGAAGCTGCGTTGTGCCCACCTTAAGGGGAAAAGGGTGAAGATGAAAAAGAGGAAAAGAAGTGAAAACTTGGAGAATGAAGGGAAATGGATAAACCACTTAGGATGCTTTCCAGGTTTCCCCTTATTCTTGGCATAGTAGTAAAGCCAAAGGATGGAGAAAAAGACAGGAATAGTTATTACTGCCGATGATATGCTCCACAGATAATCAGCAATGGCTGCCAGAGAAGAACCCAATTGCTTGATGAAGAAAGAGGAGGTGATTTCATTTTGAAAGTAAGAGAGGACTAGCGCGGTGATGTAGCATAGGATTCCTAATGCTAGAAAAACATTTAATCTTCTGTGGAAAATTACCGCTCCCTTTTCGCCCGTATTATTAATATTGAAACCTGCATTGGTTGAGGATGTAGTCATGCGGTTTTCAGATGCTTAGCTATTTGAGAGATTCTTTCCTTTTAAAGTCTTGTATCTCTCGATGCAGAGAGAAGAGCTTTTTTAAGGTTAAAGGAATAAATTTAAATGATATTGTCGACTTTCCTCTATGCCTGGGATAGTGTTCAACCCCCAACTGAATGATTCGCAGTTTTTTAAAGTGTGACTTTGCCAGAAGTTCTGTGTTAAATAGGAAATCATCTGACTTAACTTCTAAGCATTCAAAAGATCCTCGTTTAAAAAGTTTAAAAGCGCAATCTATGTCCTTGTAATCCAGCGAGAATATAGTTCGTACTATTCTATTAAAACAACACGCGAGAAACTTTCTTAAAAAGTTATCCTTCCTGTCGACCCTGTAACCGATAACCATATCCGCTCTCCCTTCTTCCATGAAAGGAAGAAACTTGTCTAGGCAATTGATTTTGAACTATCTATCGGAATCGATGAAAAACAGGTGTTCATACTTGCTTGCTTGAAAACCATCCTTTAATGATTTCCCATATCCTTTATTTTGAAGATGGTGAATAGTAGAGATGTTTTCATGTTTGGATGCCAACGCATCAGCAACTTTTCCAGTTTCATCTGAACTCCCATCGTTAATGATAATAATTTCGTAGAGCATATGATTGCTTTCGAAATATTGGATTATTTCTTTCGAAAGCTCCTCTATATTCTCCGCTTCATTCAAGGCAGGTAGCGTGACGGAGATGCCACCGTTTTGTAGATTTATTTTTTTTCTGTTCTTTTGTGACATTCGAACGTTTGTGCTGGTGTATTTATTCAATTTTTGAGAATAATTTATAATGACCAAATTTCATTCGTTTGATAAGATATTTCGATAGAGTGAGAAGAGTTTCGATACCGTAGACGACGCTATTTGAAAAGTTAATGGAAGAAGCTTCATCAAAATATCTCACAGGAACAGGAACATCCCCGATTCTAAATCCGAAGTAAACCGCTTGTGTTAGAAATTCTGTGTCAAAGACAAAATTA
>JAZFSJ010000060.1:0-4944 GCA_036446115.1 Thermodesulfobacteriota bacterium
CCTGCAGCCCTTTCCTTTTAATCTCTTCTTCTAAGGCTTCCCTTACCTGAAGCGAACGATTAGAGGTACAGCCAGTTCCTGCACAAATAAGCAAATGTATGCGAAAATCTGCCATTTACTTTGTTACCCCCCTATCCTATTTTCTGGAGGTGTGAATATTAATAAGAAGTCTCACTTCCTATTGCCAATGCATATTCTTCTACGATCTTACCACCCAAGACATGTTCAGTAAGAATTTTCCTGGTCTTCTCCTCGTCCAAGTCTATATACTTTACCGGAGCTTCTTCCATCAATTCTACCGTCGCCATAGGCTCCCTGCTACAAAGCCCGGCACAACCTGAGGTAGTGACAATCACATCTTTAATATCTCTCTTTGCTATCTCATCCATCAATGCCTGCATAACTTTTCTGGCTCCTGAGGCAATGCCACAGGTACCCATATGAACGGTAATCTTAGCCTTGTATCCCCCTTCTCTCAAGGCAGTAGAGGATTTTACCTTATCTTTGATCTTCGCTAAGTCCTCTAACTTCAATTTGGGCATCTTAGACCCCCTTACCTGTCATCAGGTTATTCATTAAACGATTTCTTTATTATTCATATCCCTTGATAATATCAATTGCCTTGGTGATCTCCAACAATCCATGGGTGTCTTTGTTGATTACCATCACTGGCGCCAATCCACAGGCGCCTAAGCAGCGTACTGTCTCCAGGGTATACCTTAAATCATCCGTAGTCTCATCCACGTCAATACCCATGTTTTGTTTCAACTTACCAAGCATTTTATTAGTGCCCTGCACATAGCACGCCGTACCCATACAGAGCCTCACCACATTTCTTCCTCTGGGAACGGTCGTAAAAAATGAGTAAAATGTCACCACCCCATAGACATGACTGGGATGAGTGTTTAATCCCTCGGCAACTCTGTTTTGCACCTCTTCCGGTAAAAATCCGCATACCTCTTGAACCTGTTGCAACACTGGAATGAGGGAACCAGGTTTATCTTTATACGCCGCAATAATCTGGTCTACTTTTTCCCATTCTTCCGGTGTTATCTCTTTGATTATAACCTTTTTTTTACCCGACGGTTTACCTGACATGGAAAAAATCTCCATAAAAAAATGAATGACCATTCACTCAGTAACATAATGATATTTTTCTGTCAAGAATTTTTTTAAATAATCTAATAAGAAAAAATTTAAAGTTATCAAATGTTTACTCAGGGGGTAGGAATGATCTCGGCAAAAAGAGCGGCAGAGGAGAGGGAGCGTTTCTGACCGTAAAAACTCTTGACAATTAAAGAAATTATATGTTAGAAGTCTGCTATTTATAAACTTCATAGATGTATATTTGATGAACTCGTAAAAAGTCGGAAATTAGGCGACACAGTAAAAAGCTCCAGATGCAAGGCGCGTGAATCTTTAGGAATGAGGCGTACTTAGGAGTACGTCGATTGATTTACCCTGTTAAATATTGATATGTGGCAACCGCTTTACAGTTTACTGCCTCCTTCCTCACATTCAAAGGTAGGAACTGCAACTAACACAATTTAACAGGGCGAGGATGAAGCGCAACGCAGCCCTTCGACTTTGCTCAGGGCCGTGGGCTTGTCGAACGGCAGATGGGCTTTTTACGAAGTCGTCATATTTAAGGAGGACAGAAGTGGCTATAGACATGTCTCAAGCATATCAGGAACTTGAGCAGGAATTTTCTCCGGAAGAACTTGCACAGGTTGATGAAATCATTACAAGTTTCAAAGGTACACCAGGTGCATTGATCCCCGTGCTGGAGGAGGTCCAAAGTGTTCTCGGTTACCTTCCTACAGCCGTCCTGATGAAAGTGGCCAAGGGACTCACCATCCCGATTGCCAATGTCTATGGGGTGGTGACCTTCTATTCCTTCTTCTCCATGGTCCCCAAGGGAAGGCATAATATCAGGGTCTGTTTTGGCACCGCCTGCTATGTGAAGGGGGCACAGAGGATATTTGACAAGCTGAGTGATGTGCTGGGTATTGGCCGCGGTGGATGCACCCAAGACAGGCGCTTTTCTCTGGAGACCGTGAGATGCCTGGGTGTCTGCGGATTGGCGCCGGTTAAGCTCATTGATGAAGATGCCCATGGCCAGTTGAAGGTGCCAGAGATAGAGGGCATCTTGGACCAGTACGAATAGGAGGTATTAGATGGCAAAACTCACCAGAGATGGTTTGACAAAAATTAAGGAAAGGGGCAAAAGGGAAGATCCCCTTGCGGCAGAAAAGAAAAGGGTAAAGATCACGGTGCACAAGGGCACTTGTGGTATTGCCGCCGGAGCCCAGAAGGTACATGATGCTTTAATAGAGGGAATCGGTAAAAATAAGGTGGATGACGTGCTGGTTACCACCTCTGGTTGTATGGGGATTTGCAGCAGGGAACCCCTTATCACCGTTGAGGAATCTCACAAGGATACCATAGTCTATGAACTCCTCAACCAGGATAAAATGGAACAGATTTTTAAGGAGCATATCCTGGGTGGTGTGGTTCAAAGAGATTTCGTCATGGCACGAGGGAAAGAAAAAGACGTCCCCGGCGAGGCCATGTCTGAGAAGGATATCCCTCATGTCAAGGAAACCCCTTTCTTCCGTAAGCAGAAGACGATTGCCCTCAAGAACAGAGGCTTAATTGATGCGGAGAAGATAGACGAGTATATTGTGCACAATGGATATATGGGGCTTGCAAAGGCACTGCTGGAAATGACCCCTGAGGAGGTAGTCGAAGAAGTAAAGAAATCCGGTCTGCGCGGCAGGGGCGGAGCAGGATTTCCCACCGGTATGAAATGGACATTTGCTCAAAAAGCAAAAGGAGATATGAAGTACGTACTCTGCAACGCAGACGAGGGTGATCCCGGTGCATTCATGGACAGGTCCGTTTTAGAAGGTGATCCCCACGCGGTGCTCGAGGGGATGATCATTGGAGGCTATGCCATTGGTGCACGTCAAGGATATATTTACTGCCGTGCCGAGTACCCCCTGGCCGTCAGGATGCTTGCCTGCGCATTAGAACAAGCCAAAGGATATGGACTCATTGGTGAAGATATTCTGGGGTCAAGTTACAGCCTCAACATAGAAATCTACCAGGGCGCCGGTGCATTCGTATGCGGTGAAGAGACCGCGCTCATGGCCTCAATTGAAGGCAGGAGGGGAATGCCAAGGCCAAGGCCCCCTTTTCCTGCCAACCAGGGACTCTGGGACAAGCCATCGGTTCTCAATAATGTTGAGACCTATGCCTGCGTACCCCAAATCGTCCTGGAAGGCGGAGACTGGTTTGCGTCAGTCGGCACCAAGAACTCCAAGGGCACCAAGGTATTTGCCTTAACCGGGAATGTAAATAATGTGGGATTGGTAGAAGTACCCATGGGTACCTCTGTCCGCGATATTGTTTTTGAGATCGGCGGAGGTATCCCTGGTGACAAGAAACTAAGGGCCGTGCAGTTGGGAGGTCCTTCAGGCGGGTGCATTCCGGAATCGACCCTGGATACCCCCATAGATTATGAGGAGATAACCGAGCTCGGTGCAATCATGGGTTCCGGCGGCCTCATCGTGATGGATGAGGAGAGCTGCATGGTTGATGCGGCCCGTTTCTTCATGGAGTTCTGCCAGGAAGAGTCCTGCGGTAAATGTACCCCCTGCCGGGAAGGCACAAAACGCATGCTGGAGATCCTCACCAGGATCTGCAATGGCAAGGGAAAGGATGGCGACATAGAGCTCCTTGAAGAGATGGCGCCATACGTAAAAGACAGTTCACTGTGTGGATTGGGACAGACTGCACCCAACCCTGTGTTGACAACCATCCGCTATTTCAGGGAAGAGTATGAATCGCATATTTTCAAAGAAAAATGTCCTGCCGGGTTATGCAAGTCCCTTGTTACCTACTGCATAGACTCTGAGCTTTGTAAAGGTTGTGGTCTTTGTGCAAAGAAATGTCCCCAGCAGTGTATATCCGGGGAGAAAAAGCAGCCCCACGTTATTGATAAAGATCAGTGTGTCAGGTGCGGTGTGTGCATGGACGTATGCAAGTTTGATGCGGTAAAGCACGTATAAAGAAGGTGTGATAAGAAGCTATGGAGGAACCTTATGCCTATAACAATTGATGGAAAGATGTACGACTTCAGATCAGGACAGACAATTTATGAAGTAGCAAAGGAGCATGGTATCTTAATCCCTGTGCTCTGTCATCAGGAACAACTAAAGCCCGTTGGCGCTTGCAGGATATGCGTGGTCGAGGTGGAAAAAGCGAGATCCCTGGTGGCCTCATGTGTGATGCCTGCAGAAAACGGCATGGTGGTACACACCTGCACGGATCGTGTAAAAACCTCCAGAAAACTTACCGTCGAGCTCCTCATGACCCAGGGCCATCACAACTGTATCACCTGCGAGAGCAGCGGAAACTGTGTACTCCAGGATCTGGCTTATGCCATGGGTATAGAACTACCGCGATTTCAGGAGCCTGAGGAAGTTAAGGAGCTGGAACAGGATAACCAGATGATCATCAGGGACATGAACAAATGTGTACTCTGCGGACTTTGTGTGAGGGCATGTAATGAGATACAGGTAAACAATGCCATTGACTATTCTGGCAGGGGTCCCACTGTCACGGTTGGCCCCCCCTTCGGATTGCGCTATGAGTATTCTGATTGTGTATTCTGCGGTGAGTGTGTGAGGGTATGCCCGGTAGGTGCACTGACTGAGAAACAGGGCCGCTTCCAGGGAAGGGGCGACGATCTTGAGAAGGTGAGGACGACCTGCGTGTATTGCGGTGTGGGCTGCCAAATGGATATCAATACCAAAGATAATAGAATTGTAAAAGTGACTACACCCCGGGAAGGTGCTCCGCCACCAAATTTAGGGAGTTTATGTATAAAGGGACGCTTTGGATATGATTTTGTTGATCACCCGGACAGGCTTACTACAC
>JAZFSJ010000061.1:0-12887 GCA_036446115.1 Thermodesulfobacteriota bacterium
ATAATTTTACAGGTTTTTTTTCTTTCTCTACGCTACATCTTGTGCACATAACGGATGTATAAAAGGTGATTGCCATAATGGCCATGGGACTTTTGTTCTTGATGATGGTAGTCAATATTTAGGTGAGTGGAAAGATGGTTTAATGCATGGTCAGGGCGCTTTAACTTATACTAATGGTGGTAAGTATGTAGGTGAGTGGAAAGACAATAAAATGCATGGTCAGGGCACTTTAACTTATACTGATGGTGCTAAATATGTAGGTGAGTGGAAAGACGGTAAAGAAAACGGTAAGGGAACTTTTGCTTTACCTAATGGTGGTAAGTATGTAGGTGAGTGGAAAGACGGTAAAATGCATGGTCAGGGGACTTTAACTTATACTGATGGTGGTAAGTATGTAGGTGAGCGGAAAGACGATAAAAAACACGGTCAGGGAACTTTAACTTCTCCTGATGGTATTCAATATTCAGGTGAGTGGAAAGATGATAAAAGGCATGGTCAGGGAACTTTTACTTGGGCTAATGGTAATAAATACGTAGGCGAGTGGAAAGACGATAAAAAACATGGTAAGGGGACTTTAACTTCTCCTGATGGCAGTCAATATTCAGGTGAGTGGAAAGATGATAAAATGCTTCTAAAGGGCAGTGAGCAATAATAATGATTCCAGCCCTTCTTTAAATTAAGGAAGATGTGAAGAAAATGATTAATCGGGTTTTGGGGTTGGTTGGGGAAGAAAATTGATTGTTTGCTTTGGAAACCCCGTGCTTTGCACGGGGTCGCAAAAGGAAACATTAGCACTTTCGTGCTTCCTTTGTTTAACGGCCTTTGGCCGCAAAAACAAAGCCACCCGTTTCACGGATGGTAGTTTACTTCATGAAGATTGACTCCATGCAGATGCTCAGCCTTATTAAAACACGCCGAAGTGTAAGAAAGTACAAGGATCAACCCATCAGTGATAATGATTTAAATAAAATTCTGGAAGCAGGTAGGTGGGCACCCTCTGGTGCTAATCTGCAGCCCTGGAGGTTTATTGTCATTCAAGATAAGGCCTTGATTAAACAAATTGGTGAGTTCTGCTATTTCGGCTTAATAAAATCCAAACACGTGAGCGAAGCAGCAACTGTTATTATTATTTGTGGTGACTCCAAATCTATGGGTACTACCTGGGAAAAAGACTGTATGATCGCCGGAACGAATATGACCCTGATGGCAGCAGCCCTTGAGATCGGTTCTTGCTGGATCGGGGCATTCAACGAATCAGAGATTAAGAACCTGGCCAGCCTTCCAGAGTACCTAAAAGTCATTGCCCTGATTTCTCTGGGGTATGCTGCTCATCCTGTATCCCCACCACCCCGCTTACCCCTGGAGGACATTGTACACTATGACACTTACCGCAATAAAGGTATATCTATTTTGAAAAAGACAACAAAATCAGGACCAATTTCTGTATTAGGAAGAATCCTGCGGGTATTTTTAAATATCAGATGACGACTTTTTACGAGTTTATCTTATATAATTTAGCAAAAGCCTTTTTCATTTTTAAGCTATCATCTTTTTCTACCCTCTTTTAATCCCCCCCTGTTAAACCCGCAAAATCTGGGTTTAACATCCCCTACTTCCCCGTAATCTATCAAAAAAGCTTGACACTCATAAGAGTGCATGTTAATCGTTAACGTTTAAATGAGTGGCCATTCATTTTTTTATATAGACCCTCTTACGCCCAAGGCGGGTTAGCAAGATGGGTAGGGAATGACAGATAATTTATCCTAAGTTTCAACTAGTTATAAGTTTTTACTGTTTACCTCCGACATCTAAACAGCCCAGAGGAAGATGCTATGAGTACACCAACAAAGTTAAATCCTAAACTCATCCACCAATTTGGTAAAGGGTGGGTATTTAACGTTACCTATTCACCAGACGGTAAGCACATTGCGGTAGCGACTTCTGTGGGTATCGAAATCTACGACACCTCCACCCTAAAAAGGGTAAATCTGCTGACTAAACATCTCGACTACGTTGCATCGGTAAATTTCAGCCTTAACGGAAAGCTCCTTGTCTCAGGTTCAGACGATGACACTATCAAGATCTGGGATAGCGTAACAGGTAAAGAGATTAAAACTCTCAAGGGACACACCGAGGATATTACCTCGGCGAGATTCAGTCGAGACGGGAAATATATTGTCTCAGGCTCCGATGATGACACCATCAAGATCTGGGATGTAAAGACGGGAAAAAACATCAAAACATTAATTGGCCACAAAAATGATGTTACCTCAGTGCGGTTCAGTCCCGATGGAAAATTCATCGCCTCAGGCTCCGATGATGACACCATAAAACTCTGGAACGTTGAATCCGGCAAGGAACTAAAATCTTTTACCGGTCACTCGGATATGATCGAATCTATCAGCTACAGCCCTAATGGTAAACTCCTCGCTTCCTGTTCTGATGATGAAACCATTAAACTCTGGGAGATAAGCTCTGGAAAGAATATTAAAACGCTGGAGGGTCACACGGATTGCGTGATTGCGGTCCTCTTTTCCCCGGATGGAAAAACTTTGGCCTCCGGCTCTGATGACGGTACCATCAAATTGTGGGACGTTAAGACCGGTAAAAGTATCCGGAATCTAAGAGGTCACACTGGCTACGTGTGGTCCTTAAGCTTCAGTCCCGATGGGAGCAAAATCGTTTCCGGATCAAGAGATAATACCATAAAATTCTGGGACTTAAAAACAGGAAAAATAATAGGGAACATTGAGGGATATACCGGCTTAGTCTGGTCAGCAAGCGTAAACCCCGACGGAAAGTCCTTTGCTTCAGCTCATAGGGATAACGTTGTACGAATTTGGGATATTGAATCACGGCAATTGTCTAAAGAACTGGAAGGACATACAGATGATGTCAACACAGTGTGCTTTAGCCCCGATGGAAAATATCTGGTATCGGGTTCAGATGATGACACCATAAAACTCTGGGAGGCTGCAACCGGCCAGGAAAAGATAACGCTCCAGGGTCATACTGACTATGTGGTAACTACTGCCTTCAGTCCTGATGGGAAACACGTGGCCTCGGGCTCAGATGATGGTACGGCAAAACTCTGGGATCTTGAAGAAGGGAGGATCATAAAAACCCTGAAAGGACATTTAAGCTACATTTGGTCTGTGGTTTTCAGCCCCGACGGAAAGCTCCTTGCCTCCGGATCAAGAGATAATACCATAAAGCTGTGGGATTTAGAAACAGGAAAAGCCATAAAAACCCTAAGGGGGCACAACAGCTATGTATGGAGCCTCAGTTTCAGCCCTGATGGAAAGAAACTGGCTTCAGCCTCAGACGACGGTACTATCAGACTCTGGGAGGTAGAAGAGGGGAAAGAGATACCCCCTTCCTTTGAAGGGAAAACCAAACAGGTCTGGTCCCTGTGCTTCAGCCCAGATGGCAAATATTTGGCGAGTGGATCCAATGAGGACAAGATAGTTATCTGGGATGCAGAAAAAGGTAAAGAGATAAAAACCCTAAGAGGGCATACCAATATCGTTGAATCACTCTGTTTCAGTAAAGACGGAAAGTATCTCATCTCGGGTTCAGACGATGGGACCTGTATGCTTTGGAAATGGAATTAAAATAGGCTAAATGATCGATTCTCATGTTATCCAAAAAGACCAAAAAAAAGTACGCTGAGAAAAAGAAACAGAGCAATTACTCAAAGGTCTACCTTCAGATTATAGATAAGTGGTGTATCAAGTGCGAGGTGTGTGTAGACCTTTGTCCTGATAAAGTATTAGGCATAAACGAGTACGGCTATCCAGAGGTGAGAAAACCCATTGAATGCGAGGATTGCAATATATGTGTGCTGGTATGCCCGGGCTTTGCTCTCTCTCTGGTTGAAAAAAAGGCCAAGTCACTCCTGCAGATTTTAGGAGGAGAAACCTAAATGAACGGTTGGGTAGGCAAACTACTAAGGGTAAATTTAACTCAAGGCTCGTGTGAAGTTGAGGAACTCTCCAGCACTCTGGCTCGTAATTTCTTAGGGGGACGTGGCTTGGCAAGTAAGATCCTTTTTGATGAAGTGGATCCTATGGTTGAACCTTTACGTCCGGAAAACAAATTGATCTTTATGACGGGGCCACTCACTGGAACAGGCGCAATCGGGGGGGCCTCTCATGTAGTGGTCACCAAATCACCTCTCACAGGCAGCATTGCCTGGTCCAGTTCTGAAGGGCACTTCGGCCCTGAGCTCAAATTTGCAGGCTACGATGGGATTATCGTGGAAGGCAAATCCCCTGAGCCTGTGTACCTCTCCATAGAGGACGATCAGGTGGAACTCCTTTCGGCATCCCACCTTTGGGGTAAATCTACTCACACAACAGAAGACCTCATCCGCTCCGAGAAAGAAAATCAATGGATTGCCAACGAGACCTCTGTAGCCTCTATTGGTCCCGCCGGAGAAAACCTGGTCAAGTTTGCCTCCATCATCAACGACAAGCATCGCGCTGCTGCCCGTTCCGGCGTGGGGGCAGTAATGGGCTCAAAGAACCTCAAGGCCATAGCGGTAAGAGGCACCAAGTCCGTGAGCGTCGCCGATGGCAAGGCGTTTGTAGACGCAGTGGAAAGGGCATGGGAAAAGTTTAAGTCCACCCCGGTGATCCCTCAGGCCCTCAACAACCTGGGCACTTCTTTCCTGGTTGATATAATGAATGAACAAGGGGTTCTCCCTGTAAGAAACTTTCAAACAGGCGTCATGAAAGAGGTAGAGAAGATAAGTGGAGAACACATGGCAGAAACCATCCTTAAACTAAATAAGGGCTGTTTTTCCTGCCCTATCGCCTGCATACAGGTAACCGAAGTGAAAGACCCTGCCTTTTTAGGGAAAGGTGAGGGACCAGAATATCGAACCATAGCCTTAATTGGTGCAGGTTGTGTAATTAACGACATCAATGCAATTGCTAAAATTAACTATCTTTGTAATGAAATGGGAATTGACGCCCTCTCTTTTGGTTCGGCAGTAGCCTGTGTTATGGAACTCACCAAAAAGAAGATTCTCTCCAAAAAGGAAGTGGGAATGACTCTCAAATTTGGTGATGCAGAGGCCGTAGTTGACCTGGTTGAGAAGGTTGCCCATAGGGAGGGTTTTGGGAACATCCTGGCAGAAGGAGGATACACGCTTGCCTCAAAGTATAAACATCCGGAGTGTTTTATTGGTGTAAAGAAACAGGGATCACCTGCCTTTGATCCTAGAGGTATCCAGGGATTAGGCTTAGAGTATGCAACCTCCGGCAGTGGTGTGTCCCATGCCTTGGGATACCTGGTTACCCATAAGATTCTGGGCATCCGGGGAGAAATCGATCCTTTAACCACCGAGGGAAAAGCCCCTCTGGTTAAACTGTTTCAGGACGGTAGCGTGGTATGTGATTCAGCCGGATTATGTGGTCTTCTTCTGCTTGGCATCTGGATGGAAGAGATTATCCCCATGCTTAAGACCGCCACGGGAATCTCCTACAACGAGGAAAGTCTACTTACCGTGGGAGAGAGAATCTGGAACCTAGAGCGCCTGTTCAATATAAAGGCCGGGTTCAGCGGCAAAGACGATACACTTCCCCAGAGGATGTTAAAAGAACCGATGAAAGAAGGACCTGCCAAGGGGCAGGTGTGTAAACTGAATGAAATGCTGCCTGAATACTATGAGATAAGAGGGTGGGATAAGAAAGGCGTACCAACAGAAGATAAGCTTAAATCCTTGGGACTGGTTACGTAAAGGGAACGTATAAGAAATGAGACTTAAGATCGATTTTAATCAATGCTGTGGCTGCAGGCGGTGTGAAGTTGCCTGCTCCTTACATCATTATGAGAATACCGTAAATCCCAAAAAGTCCCGCATTCGGATTTTTTCGGAAGAGGCTGCCTTCTACCCAGTAGTGGCGGGGCCTCCCAATAATGACGAGTGTACTGCCAAGAATACCGTGGTCATCGGCGACAAGGAAGTAGATGAATGTATTATCTGCCGTGCCTCATGTCCCATCAAACCCTGGTTTAAGGAGACCGACAAAGAAGTGCTTTTGCAATGCGACTTCTGCGGTGATCCCCCGGAACCGGCCTGTGCCAAGTGGTGTCCCTGTCAGGCTATTACTCTGGTGGATGAAGAGGGGAAGGTTGAGGTAAAAATCGAAGACGTTAAGAAAGATTACCAGCGAGAAAAAGGGAAGAAAGCTCCGCCCCGCAACGGGACTGACGGCCCGCCCTTGCGCTATTCGCCTGATAAAATTGTATTTTAAATAGTTTGGCACATACATAAGACACTCATAAAATTTATCTTATCGATGAAGAAACATCTCGCAGTTGATATCAATAAGTGTACGGGTTGCAGAATGTGCGAGCTCGCCTGTGCAATGGTGCGGGAGAAGGCATTTCATCCTAGGAAGGCACGCATCAAAGTTCACCTGATTGGACTACCACACATCCCTGTTCCAGTTTATACCAGAAAGTGTGACGCCTGCGGAGGAGAACCTGCTTGTGTGAAGTACTGTGAAGTAGATGCACTTACCTACTCAGCGGATAACCTCAAACCGGACAAGAAAAAGATCATCATACCGGAAATTCTTGCAGAAGAGTGGTTGAAGCAGGCTGAAGACAAAATAAAATAGAGAAGTATTCGTGAAAATAAAAGTAAAAACCTTTGCCAATCTGAGGGATATTGTAGGAAATAGCGAAATAGAATATGAACTCGAACAGGAAAACACTCTGGGAAACTTACTGGACAATATGTGTCACAGATATGGTCAATCTTTTGAGCACCAAATAAAAGACCGCTCAACCGGTGATATTATCCCTTTCCTCCTACTCATCAATGATAAAACCTTCCGTTCAATAGCCGACCTCAACACCCCCCTTAATGAAGGTGATGTTGTTACCATCATGCTTCCCTTCGATGGTGGGTAATAACAGTTACGTCACAGATCTTCTCAGATAAACGCTCATTGTTGAAAAGATGTTTTTTAAAAGGTTTACCTCAGATGGTGACTGCTGTGCCGTGGGTATTATTATAGGGTATCAAAGAGAGGTCTTGATAAGAAAATTGCGGTAGAATAATAAATGATAAAGACTGAAAAATAGTTGCGAGTTGCGCATTACGAGTTGCTTGTTCTACTGTTGTTTTCCTTCAGGCTCCTGATTTCTAAACTATTTAACCGTCTCTAACAGATAAACGTGCAATGGAAGGACCCTTTAATATCCAACTTCTTTTTCCCGATTGCGTGGTAACCGAGTGCTGCCGGATAGAAGAAAAGGACTATGAACTGTATCCGGAAGAAAGGGTGTCTTTACAAAATGCGGTTGCCAAGCGGCAACGCGAATTCGGGGCAGGGCGCTCATGCGCCCGTAAAGCAATGGCAAGACTCGGTATTAAAGACAGTCCGCTTCTTAAAGGGCCTGATGGACAGCCAGTATGGCCTGCCGGAATAGTTGGTGCTATTTCACACAGTAATGTCTGGTGCGGGGCAGCGGTTGCCAGCAAGGAGGATATTCGCGGAATAGGGCTTGATATTGAAACAATTGATCGGGTACGCATGCAAATTGCGAAAAAAGTTCTGACTCCCTTAGAGATGGAATGGGTTAAAACCAGTGGTGAAGAAGCGCAAATGCGACTTGCCCTGCTTTTCAGCGCCAAGGAAACGGTATTCAAATGCGTAGCACCGGTTTACGGTAAACGATTCGGGTTTTATGATATGGTCATAACTCACGTTACCGAAGAACAATCGTTTGAAGTGAAGCTCGATGACAAAATATCTGCAGAGGTACTAAACTGTTCAACTCTTATTGGCCAATACCTTATGCATGCGGGGGATGTGTGTACGGGTATGGTGCTGTGTCAATGAGATTTTAAGACCAAATTAAGCATTTGACACCCGGTGAGCTTTTGAATATACTGCATAATCTGTACGGTTATTTTTAGAGATTCCCTCCGGGGAAAATCAAAACTACGGCATCTGCGCGTGGATGTTTAACGACAATAAATTGGAGGTTGCTACCATGGCAAAATGGGCTTTTCTTTTTCCAGGACAGGGATCCCAGTATGTTGGTATGGGTAAGGATCTTAAAGATAACTTTAAGGAGGCTGCAGACGTCTTTGCAGAGGCAGACGATGCACTGAGTGAGAAAATCTCAAAGCTCTGCTTCGATGGTCCTGAGAGTGATCTTAAGCTGACCATGAATACTCAGCCCGCTATTCTCACGGCAAGTGTTGCGGTCCTGCGGGTCCTACAGAAAGAAACAGACATCGCCCCATCACTCTTAGCAGGACACAGCCTGGGAGAGTACAGTGCACTGGTCTGTTCGGGTGCCCTTGAATTTGCGGATGCGGTGAGAATCGTAAGAAAGCGCGGCACCTATATGCAGGAAGCTGTTCCTGTGGGCGTTGGTGGCATGGCGGCAATACTGGGAATGGAAACTGATGCGGTAGAAAAAATCTGCACCGAATGTGCAGAGGGACAGTATGTTTCTCCTGCAAATTATAACTGCCCCGGGCAGATTGTTATCTCAGGACATACTGAAGCAGTACAAAGGGCCGCTGAAAAGGCGGAGGCCGAAGGTGCCAAGCGTGCAGTAATACTGCAGGTAAGCGCACCTTTTCACAGCGCTCTTATGAAACCTGCCGCAGAAAAGCTGGCCCAGGCGCTTGAGCCCATTCAGCTCGGTAATCTTGCTGTGCCGGTCTTATCAAATGCCGACGCTGATTTTTATCCTTCGAAAGATGACGTGAAAAGGCTTCTTACCAAGCAGGTTGACCACCCAGTGCGGTGGATAGAGGAAATGGACAAATTGCTGAACGAAGGTGTGGACAACTGTCTTGAACTGGGACCGGGAAATGTTTTGAGAGGCCTTATGAGAAAGATCAACCGTGAAATCAAGACGAAGAACATAGGCAAGGCGGAAGATATTAAAGATTTTGTGGCATCTTTATAATTTAAGCGATTGATTTTTTATCTTTGAGTTTGTTGAGGATTTATAATCCTGCATCTTGAATCGTGTGAGCTTAAAAAGAGAAAGGGATTTTCAAGCATAAACGGGTTGTCACCCAAACATAAATTATTTTGAGCGGTCTTTAAAACATTTTCAGGCAAGCGAAAAGGAATTTGGGCAACAACCCGTAAAGACTGGCTCCCTACTCCTGAACCCCCTTTAATAAATTCAGATACCCACATCTAAAAGTTATTCCCAATTTGTCCTTCCGCTCATTACCTGGAGGGGAATTCTTATGGAATTTGACTCCTCGGGATTTTCAGCTATTTTATCAGCTAGTGCGTCAAAAGCATTTTCAGGACGCCCCATCTTTTTTGCCAAGAGTCTTACAAAAAAGAGGATGTCTTCCTTATTTGTTATCCTCTCTGCTACTCCCTCTATAATGACTGCACGCCATTTCTTATGCTCTGGGTCAGAGTCACATATCTTGAATGCTGCGTGAGGATTCGACTTAATACATTTCGCCATACGTCCTCCCGGTCGTGAACCACAGTAGAGATACTTATCATCGCTCGCATAAGAGACCTCTACTGCATAGGGCTTGTTACCCTCAACCGAAAGAATGGTACCCCACCTCCATTCAGCTATAAAATCTCGAATCTCCTTTTCTGTCATCTCTCTCATGTCTTTGTCCTCCAGATTGTTCGTTTAAATTATCTGTCCTAAATGCTTACCACTATAGGAAAACTCCTCTTGTATGTCAACGAAAACAAACACTATCGATACACACGTGTAGTATGGAGATGCGGAGAAGAGGTGGATTCGCATGGCAAGATAGTCACTCCCTATGAAAAAAATATCGCTGTTGAATTCAGCGGGAAGTTAACGGGTGGTTATCCAACGACAAATCTCGGTTTTATTACCGCTACAAAACTGGGCACTAAAAGGAGTCCGCCCAGCATGTTTAAAAGCAGAATGGTCGCCAGGAAAAACCCCATGGTGGCCTGGAACATTAAGGGGGAAAAAATCCAGACTATAAGGCCCCCGGTCATCGCTAAAGCGGTAAAAACCACCGGCTCTCCTACCGAGGTCATGGTAGTATGGATTGAATCCTTCAGGTTTTGAGAAATCTTATATTCTTCTAAGATCCTTCCCAGCATGTAGATGCCATAGTCCACTCCCAACCCTATCCCCACTGCAGAAACTGGTAGCGTGCTGGTGGTGATGGTAATAGGTGTGGGGAGTGTGTAGAACATCCCCGTGGCCATCATGGAAAATGCAATGAGATTGGATACAATAAGGGGAATGGTTAATATAAACGCTGCGGCAATGGACCTGAACATAATCCAGCAGATAAGAAATATGGCAAGCAGAGCCCAGCCAAGTGTCCTGAAATGATATTCTTCAATCACCTCATTCACCGCTGCCTGAACCCCAAAGGCACCACCTGCCAGTTTGTATCTCATGGGAAGCTGTAGCTTTGAGTGATTCTCAATATAATCCTTAACCCTGGTCATAACGGTCTTGATGGTGGGGGTCATCTTGTCCCTGCAGTAAATGATTATGTTGGCTGCGGTGTCTTCACCCGCGTCCACATATCTGTCTTCACTTCCCGGCCTGCCTGATATGGTGGCCCGACGGTACATATGATTAATCTCCCTGTCGTTTTCGGGAAAGAAATACCAGTTAGGATCACCCTCATGCATGAGCCAATGGGTACCGGGAATGGTTTTTATAATCGAATCGACGAACATCACCCGTCTCCCCGGTGTCTCACGCATAAACTTCTCGAACCGATACATCTCCGCAAAATTTTCACCACACAACTCTCTTTTACCGGGACATGATACTAAATCATATTGTTTTTCACCCTCCATCAATATGTAAAGGGGGCTCAAGATAGGCATGCTGAAGGTTATTCTGAAACCGTCCCGGTTGTATCTGTGCCAGGGCCAGAAGAGGGAAGAGCCGGGAACCGCATCTCCTACCTGGATGTTCCTTGCCCCTAAATATCCCAGGACAATCAATATGGGTACCAGGGCAAAGACGACCAGGCTTCCCTTGCCTCCAATCAAGGTCCCCACTTTGGCAAGTATCCTGTCCAGGAGCCCCTTCCTCGCAAATTTCTCAAGCAGACTGGGGGAAATGGAGAGATAGCTCAATATAATGGGTACCAGGATGATGGCAATGATGACCTGGGCGATACACCAGAAGGTGCAGGCGATAGTGATCTTCTGGAGAATCTGGATGGGGGTTAAGGCGATGAGAATAATCCCCATGGCATCGGTGGTGATGGCGGTAAAGCCAGGCACAAACATGCCTTCGATTACCCGCTTGCAGGCGCTTTTACCATCTTTGGTGATCAAACATTCTTCCGTATAGCGTTTTATTACCTGAACCGTGTGGCAGGCCGCCCGGGAGGCAACCAGGAAGGGAAAGACTAAAATAAGAGGATCAAGATTGTAACCCCAAAGGCACATGAATCCCAGTCCCCATACCCCGCTTAAAAGCGCCGCCAGAAATGGTATCACTGTTGCCCGAATAGACCGATACCAGAAATAGAAGAGGATGAACATGACTAAAAAGGTGCCTAGCATGATGAGAAAGATTTCATCCACATAAGAATCGACATAGCCCAGGTGCAGGGGCTCGCCGTTTATGGCAAGGATGTGATTATCATCCTCGTATTTCTCCTGTATCCTGCGCAGCTCTTTAAAGACTACCGAATAGTCGATCTCATCTTCAAAAAAGCCTGCGGTGATTAGGACCTTTTTGCCGTCAAACCAGACAAAACTACCGTAGAAAGGACTGGCATAAACCCTCTCCTTTAGTGTTTCCATCTCTTCCTGTGTCTTGGGTATTTCAGGCCACATAATGGGTGAGAAACCAAAACCGCCTGATATTGCCACCAAATCTGACATTATTTTCACTGCGAGGGAAAAGATCTTAAATCGATCTATAGCGGGAATAAGATATAATTCTTCGGTTATATCCCTTATCTTCTTAAGGGTAGTGAAATTGAAGATGTCTCCTTCCCTCACCTGCAGAACCATGTTCACTGTATTGGCACCACCAAATCTGGATCTAATACTGTTGTGCGTTTTAATATACTCATGCTTTTGGGGAAGCAAATCAGCAAATTTGGTGTACACCTTTAAGTCTTTGAGTAAAAATATGAAGAAAAGAGTGATTAAAGAGATGGCAGTAATAAACCATAGCCTCTTCTCGATAATTAAATCTGCAAATTTTTTCATGATGCTATCCTTTTACTCATCTTCAAAACGTTCCATCATATCGGGCGGGGCATATTCCGCAATCAGCTTGTTAAACTAATAAACTTCCGTTTGTAAGCGTACCAGCCTGCATGCCGGTCTTACAATCTTTTTACACCTTACTTAAATCATACACCCCCTATCTTGTCAACAAAAACCAATAACATCAACAACTGCTTGACTTTATTAACAAATAATAATAGCTTCACAGAGGATAGGGGCTCGACATCTCTACACTTCTCACACAATTAAAAATTTTATAAGAAAAGAAAACATAGCTATGGAAAGTCTAAGAGAGATCCATTCACTTGCTCTGCCAGAACTTAAAAAAAGGTTCACCTTAAACCCCGTTACTTTAAAATACCCCTTCCCGGAGCGTCCTTTAAGAACACTAGGTCTGGCGAAAACGGATGGTGACGTTTTCAGCTCTGAAAAATTTTCCCGGATAGTTTTTATGAGAATAAATCTTCCCGTTTACTTAGCGGTTCGTTCGGTTTTTCTCCGCCCGAGGGTAGAACTTGCACTTCCTGTATTTGATTGTGAAATATTGATTATGGGGAAAAAGAGGGTTTTCATGGTAGATGTTCAAGGGAAGGGGGAAAGCACGGGACATGATGATTCTGCACTACTCGATAAACTCATCAAAATAAGAGAACGGTATCCTGATTT
>JAZFSJ010000062.1:0-4268 GCA_036446115.1 Thermodesulfobacteriota bacterium
CTGAATTTTAGTATCCCAACCAACTTTCAAAATATTAAGGCTATGGGAGAAGTGGTGAGATTGGCCAATGCGGCGGGAGGGAGCACGAAAGAGGAGTCCTCCGGAATGGGTATAAGATTTTCTCTCGTTCCCAGCGAAGAACTCAGGATACGCAGTTTTATAAGGGGTATCCTTAATAGTTCGGTACCCGTTCGTTCTCCTTCTTTGCGTCAACCGTCAAGACGTATTTTAAGCGCAGAGACTAAAAGCTCATTTATTGATACAATAAAGTGGTGGGTGAGAGAGGTAGTTACTAAATTTGCTAGGGTGAATTATTTAATTGCAGAATTGGTAGTGCTGGTTTTTATATTGGTGATGATTAAAATTTTATTTACGAAATAGCAAAGTACTATATACTACTACCAGTCAACTAAGATTTTCTTCTTCTTTCCTGAATAGCGGTCTTGATAATAGACATATCCATTTCGCTTTCCATATTCATATAGCCTGTAGGTTATTTCAACATCATCCTTACAATAGGCTGTCAGCTCATCCATTTTCCCTTCTCTATACCACCTTATAGCCTGAAGGCCATCGGCACTTTTGCCTGTTCCTAAGGTGGCCTGTGCCAGAGAATCAAGGCTCACACGGAAACCAAGTCTGTCTCTGATATGGAGAAGCATATCGATGGTTTTTAGCTGGGAAAGGTCCTTTGCAGTATAAGGTTTGAGTACCCGGTAATCAAAGTGAATGAGGTTAAAGCCGATAACGGTATCAGCGCTGAAAAGATCCTCGATGAGGTAAAGGGCTTGGGATTCGGTATAGCTCTTGAACTCTCCGGTCAATGAAGAGTATGTAACCGCAACGGAGACGAGGAGCTTTTCCAGAAAACCCCTTCCGCCTACTTCCTGAAAGGAGCGCTGTGTTTCCAAGTCAAAGAAGAGGATATCTTTGGTTTCTTTGGAATTAATGTCCGGGGGAGGCAAAAGAGAGTCCTCTTAAGGTTACTTGGGTGGTCTTTCACCAAAAATAGCAGTTCCTATTCGAACCATGGTCGACCCTTCTTCAATGGCGACCTCAAAGTCGCCGGACATACCCATGGAAAGCTCTTGTAGACTGAAATTACCAATACTTTCTTTAAGGATGATATCTCTTAATTCTCTCAGCGCGGTGAAATATGGGCGGGCATTCTCCGGGTCATCAAAGTAAGGGGGCATGGTCATTAGACCTTCCAGTGAAAGGTTATTCATGGAGGCTATTTCTACTATGAGGGCTTTTACCTTTTGGGGATTGATACCTGATTTTGTTTCTTCCCCGGAGATGTTGACCTGGACCAGTATCCTCACCTTCTTTCCCTTTTTCTCTGCCACCCTGTTGATTTCCTGTGCCAGGGATAGTCGATCTACTGAATGAATCATTTCGAATAGATCTACTGCATAGTTTGCCTTATTGCTCTGGAGATGTCCAATAAAGTCCCATCTTGCACCTTGCCCAATTTCTTTTATCTTATTTCTTGCCTCCTGAATATAATTTTCTCCTAGAATGGTTACCCCTGCCTCAATTGCCTGCTTTATCCTTTCTGCATCAACAGTCTTGGAGACTGCGATCAGTTTAATGTCTTGGGCGTTCCTCCCTGCCTTCGATGAAGCATTGGCAATGCGTTCCTCTAGTATTGTTAAATTATCAGCTATCTGAGACATAGTGGTTTTGCTATAATGAAGGTCTAATTAAGAGGACACTGTGTGCATTTTTATAGTATTTATACTCAGAAATGTAAAGCCATTACTCTTTGAGAGTTTGAGAGTTAGATAGGCCACTCGCATTGCTGGAGATTTGAACCTTCTTGTCTTAAATTGATTGACAAACCATTTTTTTTTAGTAAAATCGCTTGAGTAACATCATAATAAGAAAATGAGGAGGATTCTTGTGTCTAGAAAAATGACAGTTGTTCCGGAGAGGTGTTCTGGTTGTAAGCTTTGCGAGGTGGTATGCTCTATCAACCGGTTCGGAGTCAATAATCCCAAGAAGAGCAGCATACGGGTGATGGTTATTTATCCCCACCCTGTTGTCAGGATGCCCATTGTGTGCAGACAGTGTAAGGTGCCAAAATGTCGGGAGAATTGCCCCACTGATGCTATTGTGATGAAGGATGGTTATTGTGAGATTGATGAAGAAAAGTGCATTTCCTGTCAGCAGTGTGTGATGTCATGCCCTTTTGGTGCTATCTTTCTGCATGGTGATTGTAGTGTTCCATTTAAGTGTAATCTGTGTGAAGGAGATCCGCAGTGCGTAAAGAGCTGTCCTAAAAAGGCGCTCCTCTTTATTCCGGAACATACCCTGGGACAGGCTCAGCGTATGACGAGCGTCCTCAAGTATACTAAAATGAAAGAGGTAGAGTATGTAGAAAAGGGGGAAAGAAAGATATTACGGTACGCCGATATTGAAAGGGAAAAGGAAGAAAAATGAAACTTAAAGGTGGTTACTTTAAAAAGTTGCTCTTCATCGACTTAGATAAAGGCAAGGCTGAGGTTTTGAAATTAAGTGATGAGTTTTGTCAAAAGTACATCGGTGGCAGGGGCTTCGGCATCAAATTGGTCTGGGATAATATGAAGAACTACAGTAGTCCTTTTGATCCTCAAAACCTTATAGTCGTAGCACCAGGGCCTCTTACAGGACTTTACCTGCCTTCTTCCAGCAAGACATCCTTTATTTCCATATCTCCTGCTACCGGTATTTACGGGGACAGCAGCATGGGTGGATCATTTGGGGTGGAACTGCGTCAGGCGGGATACGATGCACTGGCAATTAAAGGTAAGGCCCACAATACCTCGTATCTCTGGATTGATGATGATGAAGTTGAAGTTGTTGAGCATGAGGGGCTGAAAGGGAAGGGGTGCTTAGAGGTAGAGGGGATGCTCAAGAAGGAACTGAAGGACAATCACCTGAGTATTGCCACTATAGGTATAGCCGGCGAGAATCTTGTACGCTTTGCCTGCATAAACGCTGACTGGGGACGGAATGCGGGAAGGACAGGATTGGGAGCGGTGCTCGGTTCTAAAAATATTAAGGCGATTGTGGTAAGAGGGTCTAAAGACCTTCCCGTGTATGATCTTAAACGATTGAAAGAGGTATCAGACGATGCGTTTGAAAAAATAAAGAGCCATAAATACTTTGAGTTCTGGCAACAGCAGGGTTTGATGTCAGTTATAGACTATGCGAATGAGGCGGGTATAATGCCTACCTATAATTTCAGGGACGGACGATTTGAGCAGGCAGAGAAGGTGAATGGGTATGAGATGCAGGCACGGTACAAGATCGGGGATACTGCCTGCTTTGCCTGCCCCATGGCGTGCGGAAATATCTGCCTGGTTAAGGAAGGAAAATACAGTGGGACAGTTATAGAAGGCCCTGAATATGAGACTGCCTGCATGTTCGGTCCTAATTTGGGAGTGGATAACTTTGCCTGTATTCTGAAAGCCAATGCCCTCTGTGATGATTTAGGGGTTGACACTATCTCCACGGGAAACCTAATCGGTGTGCTGATAGAGGGCCAGGAGGCAGGGCTCATCTCTGAAGAAGAATTAGGCGGGATGAGGTTGAAGTGGGGAGATGAGGATACAATCATCCAGTTAATCCATGATATCGCCAATCGGAAAGGGATAGGGGATGTTCTGGCTGATGGCAGTCTGGGATTGCTGAAGAAGATGCCGCAGTTAAGCCCCATTCTCTCGCAGGTAAAGGGACTGGAACAATCGGCTTATGATGCAAGGGCGGCAATTTCCATGGCGTTGGGATTTGCTACTTCTGACATTGGTGCCCACCATACCCGTGCCTGGCCCCTGGCTAAGGAACTGGAGCTGGGAAAGGATTGGGGGTTGGAGCAAAAAGCGGAACTGGTTATTTACCACCAGACGGTGCGGCCCCTTTTCGATATGTTAGGGGTTTGCCGTTTGCCCTGGATTGAACTGGGATTTGATGAAAATACCTATGCTGATTTTTACTCAGCAGTTACCGGTATTAGTTTAAATTTAGATGAGCTGCTTAAGAAATCTAATGACCTATACAATTTGACCCGTGCTATCAATATAAAACTAGGTATGGGTAAAAAAGACGATTACCCTCCTGAGAGGTGTTTCTCTACCCCTATTGCCTCCGGTCCTCAAGCCGGTAAGGTGATCGATAAAGAAGAATATGAGAAGATTCTTGCCATCTATTATCAGAAAAGGGGATGGAGTGAGGACGGTCAGCCCGATACAAAAAGTATCTCGAAGAAGTTTAGTGACAATATA
>JAZFSJ010000063.1:0-6390 GCA_036446115.1 Thermodesulfobacteriota bacterium
ATCACAAAACCATTTGAAGAAGAGGAAATACTTATTACGGTTAAAAGATGCTTAAGGATTTCAAGGCTCAGTGAAGAGGTAAAGGTATTAAAAGAAGAATTGATGAAAAACTTTGACTTCTCAGATATGATCGCCCACTCCAAAAAGATGTTAGAAATCTTACGCCAGGCCTCTATGGTTGCCAAGGCTCCCGACAGTACCGTGCTTATTCAAGGTGAGAGCGGCACGGGAAAGGAGCTTTTAGCCCGGGCTATCCACTATAACAGCACACGCAGTGAGCACCGATTTGTGGCTATCAACTGTGCAGCCATACCCTCGGAACTTATTGAAAGTGAGCTGTTCGGATACGAAAAGGGGGCCTTTACGGGAGCGAGCAAGAGGAAAGAGGGAAAGTTTGAGCAGGCACATGGGGGAACGATCCTCCTGGACGAGATTGGTGATCTTGGCCTGGCCGCACAGGCAAAAGCCTTAAGGGTACTGGAGCAAAAAGAGTGTGATCGATTGGGCGGCAATGAACCCATTAAGGTTGATGTACGCATTATCGGTGCCACTAACAAAGATCTTGATCAGTTGGCTGAAAGCAATGTCTTTCGGAAAGATCTTCTCTTTCGCATTAAAGTCTTTCCTCTCTATATTCCACCTTTGAGAGAACGCCGTGAGGATATTATCCCACTGGCAGAACACTTTCTTAAGCGATTTACTGAAGCTATGGGAAAACCTCATCCCGGACTTTCTGAGCAAGCTAAAAAATTCCTGTTCAAACAAGATTGGCCAGGAAATGTGAGGGAAGTTGAAAATACCATTGAGAGAGCTGTTATACACTCTCCCGACGGTTATATCGATATCTCACACCTCACCTTCCCTTCGCCAGGCGAAAAAGAAGGAGGTGCCATAGATTCAGATTTTGTACTGCCACCAGAGGGTGTTAATCTGGAAAAAATGGAACGAGCCTTAGTGCAGCAGGCCTTAGAATTTTCTCAAAACAATCAGAGTCAAGCTGCCAAACTCCTGGGTCTTTCAAGGGGAAAATTTCGGGTCTTAGTAAAAAACATAACTAACGAGGATAACCATGAAGAATAGATTTGTAACTACTATCATTTCGCTCCTCATCGTATACTCTCTTTCTATTCCTGCTGCGCTCTGGTCACAGGAAAAGGAGGTGGAAGGAGAGAAAGAGGAAGAAAGCCTTGAAGAAATCTTCCAAGACACAAAGGTCATGTTTGTTGGAAAAGATCTATATACTGTATCCATCGCTTCCCGGCGCGAAGAACCTTTACGACGAGCGCCCGCAGCGGTTACCGTGATTTCAGGAGAAGAACTTAAAAGGTTTCGTACCCTCGCAGAAGCACTCGCCAGTGTCCCTGGTTTCTTTGCGGACCGCAATGAGATTAAAAACAAAATTTTCTTAAGAGGCATGCCTGATTCTTTTCTGGTGATGATGGATGGCGTTCCTTTCTCTAACGACACCTCTACCAAAGACTATCCTAGGGAGATGGAGTTGTCACTCGATTATCTGGAAAAGATTGAAATTGTCAGGGGGCCCGGGTCAGCCCTCTGGGGTGCGGATGCCTTCTCGGGCATTGTAAACCTGGTTACCAAAAAAGGGAAAGACGTTCAAGGAACCGTTCTCTCATCGGAGGTCGGCACCTTTAATACCCAGCGCTACAGCCTTCTCTCCGGCTACAATAAAGCTGATATCGACTTGCTCGTATCGGCCACCTATACCGCCTCTGATGACTTCGAACACAATCCCACCCAGGATATACTCTCCCCAACCGTACATGATAGAAAAAGGGATTACTATAATGAATTCTACGGCAAACTGAGGTATAAAGAAATCCTGGAGATCTCAGGAAGGTACTCCGATTACAAAAATTTCTTTTCCACACCGGGTTTTCACTTCAACGGAGAAGCATATTCTCCCTTCTCCTTTTTACAGGTTACCTTCAATAAAGAAATAGGATCATCCTCTAATCTTCTGCTCAATGTCTACATGGAACGTTTTAAGAACCAGGAAGAGTTTGAGCTGTTCACTTTGCAAAACAAGAACTGGCAGTATGGAGGGGAAGGAAAGTACGATTTTAACTTTCTTAAAAACCACTTCATGACCCTTGGGTCCTCGATTAGGATAAACGATGGGAGCAGCACCAAGGCACACCTCAAATTTCTTGGCAACCCGATCGACACCACCATACGCTCATTTGATACCCGCCTCTACTCGTTTTACTTTCAAGACAAATACAAGATTACGGATGACCTGGAACTGACCGCAGGGGTACGCTATGATAACCATAGTGAGTACAAGAGAACCATAAGTCCTCGGGCGGGAATCAGCTGGTCTTTCCTTAATGATTTTAATCTCAAACTCCTCTACGGGAAGGCATTTCGCACACCTGCGCTTCACCTGTTAGTTGATGCGGGTAGTGGTAGTCTAAGGCCAGAGGAAATTGAAAGCTTTGAGGTGGAACTGGGGTACCAGTATCAAGAGACCCTTTCTCTTAATGTGAACTTTTTCTATAACAGGCTAAAAAACATAATCGAGGATGTGTCCTTCGCAAGGGTACGTGACCGCGACCGCGATGACGTGAAGGGGGTAGAATTTTCTGCCTCATACCAACCCCTCTCCAGCTTATCTTTCTATGCTAATGCCTTTTATCTCTTTAAGAACAGAGAGGGATTTGAGGTGATAAGCGATTTCTCAGTAGAATTGAGGGAAGCAGAAGAACTGAACACTGAGAGTTCTTCAATTGCCCCCCGGAGTGTGTTTCACTGGGGCATTAACTATAGCCTTTTAAAGTATGCCACCTTAAACCTTCACTTCTCCTACTATGCAAAAAGAAAATTACCACAAAACGAGTTCTATGAAAGAACGGGTAATGTTTCGCCCTACCTGATGGTTGACTGCAATCTCTTCATAAAAAATTTGCTGGATGACAGGCTAGAGATGGCGCTTAAGGTAAGAAATCTCTTTAAATCAGACTATCACTCGCGAGGCATCTACAGCGTTATCGATGGTGCGGGCAGAGGGGTATTCTTCACTCTGAAGTATAAGTTCTAGACAGTTGAGATGTTGCAGCAGTTTCGATGACAATCAGAGACCGTCAAAAACCTTAAAGTCCTCTATGCAAGTGCCACACTGGCATGCAAAGTCATAATATGTTAATAGATTATACAGAACAGGCGTAGCTTTCTCATACCAATAGTACGATTTTCATAAAAAGGAAAAAAGGTGAAAAGTAGATATTGTATAGTGATCGTAACCATAGGACTCCTCCTTAGTATAAAGCACACCGAAGCCAATTCAACCAATATGCAAAGTGTTATGGCAAATTGCAATCGACCTTTCTTTCCAGGGGAGCTATTGGTTAAATTTAAAGCGAGAACTTCTCTGAAAGCCACTCAATCTATTCATTTCCATCTTGGGGTATCGAGAGTCAGAGAGGGCTATCAGAATTGCCATCAAATCATTGAGGTGCCTCCCGGGAAAGAAAAAGAGATGGCAAAAGCATATTATAAAAGACCTGAGGTTGCATATGCTGAACCAAATTACTACCGCTCTATTTATGCTACACCCAATGATGAATTATATCCCTTCCAATGGAACTTCCCCTTGATCAATCTGGAAGAGGCTTGGGATATAAGTACCGGAGAGGGGGTAACCGTTGCGGTTCTCGACACCGGTGTTAATTCTTTTGGAAAAGATGGTTTCGGCAGCCAGTCCGAAAAAAGGGTCCTTCGGGGATACAACGCTCTTTTAGGGCTTCCTGGCGCCGCACGAGACTACCTCGGCCACGGAACCCATGTAGCAGGAATCATAGCACAAGAAACAAACAATGTAACCGGTGCTGCCGGGATTGCCTACAACGCAAAGATCCTTCCGGTTAAGGTTCTGCTTTTCACAGGTGAAGGGCTTGATTCTTGGATTATTAACGGCATCAGGTGGGTAACTGATCATGGTGCTGATATTATAAACTTAAGTATAGGTGGGGCACCTCCTTCTCAGGCCCTAGAAGATGCGATCAACTATGCTTACCAGCAAGGGGTAGTGCTGGTAGCTTCCTCAGGAAATGATGCGGAAGGTGTAGTCGATTATCCTGCTGCCTTTGAAAACTGCATAGCCGTCGGTGCCGTTCGATACGACAAGAATCTCGCTGCTCACTATTCTAATTACGGTGATGCCCTCGATCTGGTCGCCCCCGGCGGGGATATGAGAGAGGATCAAAACGGTGACGGCGAGCCAGATGGAATACGGCAGGAGGGATTCGAAAGATTCTTACTTTTGGGCATCAAATGGGGATATCCTTATTTCACCGGCACCTCTTTCTCCTCTCCTCATGTAGCAGGGGTAGCTGCCCTGGTGAAATCACTTCATCCTGAATACGGGCCCGATGAAATCAGGCAAGTGCTCCAGGAAACGGCAGAAGACTTAGGTGAGACAGGCTGGGATGAGACATACGGCTACGGGCTGGTTGATGCCAATGCTGCGGTATCTTATTAAAAGGGAGATTAAGCTTCGCGTAACAATGTGAATGACAGAGTCTTAACCCACGCGAGCTCATTCCGTCTGTAATTGTAACTACACACCTAGTTTTTTCTTTATACTTATACCCTTTCAACCAATTATGATTCGAATCAATTTTACCGAACCCATTTGATTAAACCCGACATCTATAGAAGTACTGATGAAAATAGAATCCCTAGTCACTATCCTTTTTATCATCCTCATACACATTACATCTCCTGCATATGCGGGGGAACTCTCTCCCGGTCTCTCAGAAAGATTACAGTATGTAAATCACAAAGAATATCTCCCGGTAATAGTTCGCATGGTAGATCAAGCCGACTTGAGGGATTCGACTCAGGACATCATGGGAAGGAGCAAGGCCTTACGATCAAGGAATGTGATTAGATCCCTACAGGCAACCGCTACTAAAAGACAGCAAGACCTGATCACCTTCCTTGAAAAAGAAAAATCACTAGGTAACGTAGCCCACTATACCTCTTTTTGGATTTTTAATGGCCTTTCTTTGAAGGCTACCCCACAGGTGATTAAAAAGATAGCCTCACGGGATGATGTCGATAACGTGAGCGAAGATCTTACTATTGCCTCACCTGTACCAATCCCAAGCGTACTGCTTCAAACCGATTTCCCCTATACCTGGAATATTGAAATGATTAGAGCCCCCGAAGTGTGGGAATTGGGGATTGATGGAAGTGGGGTAGTGGTGGGCATTTTTGACTCCGGAGTGGATGTCAATCACCCTAATCTTAAAAGCAACTACCGGGGAGGAGATAACAGCTGGTTCGATCCCCATGGAGAATATGATACACCTCACGATTCTGCTGGAGAACATACAGGGCACGGCACTCATATCACCGGTATCATACTGGGAGGAAATGCCAGTGGACAACACATCGGAGTTGCCCCAGAGGCGAGCTGGATAGCCGCTAAAGCCTGGAATGATAAGGGGGAAAGTTTCACCTCACACTTACATGGAATCTTCCAGTGGTTTATGGATCCGGATGGTGATCCTGATACGAATGATGCCCCTGATGTAGTAAATAACTCCTGGAGTTTTTTATTATCTCCCTTTTGTCGGCGCGGTCTCCAGGATGATATTAGGGCATTGCGGATGGCGGGGATCATTCCGGTTTTTTCTGCGGGCAATTCAGGCCCTCTTCCTTTTATCGCTAACAGTCCTGCCAACTATCCGGAAACAATCGCCGTGGGAGCTACTGGTCCTTTTGACATCATTTCCTTTTTTAGCAGCCGCGGACCCAGCAACTGTGACCTGAGTATTTTCCCTGATATAACCGCACCTGGCATTGGTATTCTTTCATCCACCCCTCATGGGAATCATCTATCTTTGTCCGGCACTTCTATGGCGGCTCCTCATGTAACGGGGACCATCGCCTTGATGCTTGATGCCAATCCCAATCTAAGTATAGAAGAAATCGAAACCACACTTAAAGAAACCGCCACACCCTTAGGTTTTTTCCATCCCAATAACACCTATGGATGGGGCCGGGTCGATGCCCTGGAGGCGGTTACTGCAGTTATCCCTTGAATCATCACTCCATTTTTATCTACTTCACCGCTTCCTTTCAAGTGATGCTCCCCGTGCACCCTAGTTAAATAAGCTTCGCATTTTACCCTGTTTAAATAAGTAACCTGGTTTCCAGCATATATCGTCCATGCATGTCTCTCAGGTTTTTATGACTAGTTCGTTCCCATACAGATATTTAACAGGGTTAACCGGGCAGGCAAGGCGGGGCTTTCTCGGCACCTGCCGGTAAACTACCACTCGTGAAACGGGTGGCCTGCCCGAGCTGACGCTCGTGTCGGCCAGGGCTTTGTTTATGCTCGGAAGGGTGAAACAAAGGAAGCAC
>JAZFSJ010000064.1:0-6721 GCA_036446115.1 Thermodesulfobacteriota bacterium
CCCTTCTTCTATGAACTCACAGATGAGATAATAAAGGTGGCCCTTCACTATCAGAAACGCAAGAGAAAAGGCAGTATGATGGACTTTGATGATCTCTTGCTCAACTGGCTGACTTTGCTCAGCGATCATCCCACCTTACGGGAATACTATTCCCATAAATTTCAGTACATTCTGGTTGATGAATATCAGGACACTAACCGCATTCAATCTGATATTGTCGACCTTCTATCTCAGGAACATAAAAATACCATGGTGGTGGGGGATGACTCTCAAAGCATCTATAGCTTTCGGGGTGCTAACTTTGCTAACATCATTGATTTTCCCCAGCGTTACCCTAATGTACGTATCTACAAGCTGGAAACCAACTATCGAAGCGTACCAGAGATACTTAACCTGGCCAATGCCAGCATTATCAACAATCAGAATCAATTCCAAAAACATCTTAGAGCAATTCGAGAAAGCGGCCTGCAACCCATTCTTGTCCCCTTCAATGATGTGATGCAGCAGGCAAGCTTTGTAGCCCAAAGGATCCTGGAGCTCAGGGACGAAGGAAGGTCACTCAATGAAATGGCTGTTCTCTATCGAGCCCACTATCACAGCATGGAGCTTCAGATGGAACTTACCCGCCGGGGCATACCTTTTGAGGTGAGATCTGGCTTAAGATTTTTCGAGCAGGCACATATCAAAGATATCACTGGCTATTTAAAAGTCATTGTGAACCCCTATGACGAACTAGCCTGGAAAAGGATTGCTAAACTGTTGCCTAAAATTGGCAACGCCACGGCTCATAAGATTTGGAATATACTCTCCTCTTCAAATCGCCCTTTGAAAAGCATGAAATCTGAGAGCGCTCTTAAGCTCATTCCGAAGCCAAGCAAAGATCGCTGGAATAAACTTACCACTACTTTAAATCATTTGGATGCCCCAGATTTACTCAAATCACCGGCGGAAATGATTCGAACGGTACTAAACGAAGAGTACGAGGAATACTTAAGGAGTGCCTACCCTGATCATGAGTCACGAATGGAAGATATTAGCCAGCTAATGCACTTTTCACAACAGTACAGTTCCACCGAAAGTTTCTTAAGCGAGCTTGCCCTTTTAAGCAGTGTTGCTACAGAGGATGTAGCGGGGGGTGGATATGAAGATGAAAGGGTGAAGTTATCCACCATTCACCAAGCTAAAGGATTGGAATGGGACATTGTATTTATCATCTGGCTGGTTGAAGGACGATTCCCTTCCATGAGGAGTTTAAATAGTTCAGCCGGTGAAGAAGAAGAAAGGAGGCTATTCTACGTCGCAGTTACCAGAGCCAGAGACGAACTCTACCTGGGTTATCCTCTTTGGGACTATGGAAGTTACAGATCTTCGACTCTCCTAAAGCCCTCTCGCTTTATTCAGGAAATTCCCACTACCAGCTACACAAAATGGATGGTTGAAGAGGAGGAGTAATGCTGAGGAAAGGTTAAGCATTAAGCACGCCTTTTCTTTCTATCAATGGAATTCTCACTGTAAAAGCGCTTCCTTTTCCTTTCTCACTTTTCACTTCAATGGTGCCACCAAAGCTTTTCACGATCTTAAGACTTAAGGAAAGGCCCAATCCAGTTCCTTTTGACTTCGGCTTTGTGGTGAAAAAAGGGTCGAAAATCTCTGACAGGGCTTCTGATGCAATCCCTTCTCCGCTATCTTGAAACTGGATATTGAGGAAACCATCTTGGTTCAAGGTGGTAATGGTGAGCGTACCTCCTTGAGGCATGGCATCAAACGCATTATTAATGAGATTGATAAAAACTTGTTTCAACTGATTGGCGTCAACAACAACAGGCAATGATTCCTTGCCAATGCGCTCAAATACTTCCACTTTCTGGGACTTAGCCCGGTGAGAAACCAAAAGTAAGGTTTCTTTCACCAGTTCTCTTACATCAAGTTCCTGGAGGCTTCCCTCGCCTTGATAGACAAAGTTTAGGAGCCCCCTTATAATGTTTCGGGCCCTGAGTGCCTCACCCTGAATAATCTTAAGATCACCTTTTCGAGGATCACTCTCATCCGTGCTGTTTAGTAAAAGAGAAACATAACCTAAGACACTGGTAAGGGGGGTGTTGATTTCATGAGTAATATTTGCTGCGAGCTGTCCTAATGCAGACAGTTTAGCAGCTTGAATAAGCTGAGCTTGCGTCTTATTTAGCTCATCGTTAATCAGGGTAAGTTCTTCAATCTTACGAAAAAGGTCTGTAATATCCTGAACAATGAGCAGAAAACCTTCATTATGGTCTTCCATAACAAGATTAGTAAAAACTATCCTAAGCGTTTTATCCTTATACCTTAAGGTCAACCTCTCATTGCAATATTCTTTAGCTTTTGACAATCTGCGTAACATCACCTGCATCTCTTTATTGTTATTAAAAATATTAAACAGATTGCTTCCTACAACCTCCCTTTCCAGTGCCTGAAAAATAATTAATCCCGCTGGATTGATGCTTACAATCTTAAAATCAGCATCTACTTCAATGACCCCCTCCCCCATATTCCTAAGGACTGCCTCACCATGTCTTTGATACTGAAGAAGATCTTTAGTAACCGCCCGGGGATAAAGAGAATCGGTGCCCAATACAGGGGCACTTTCTCCGTAAATCCTCACTCCAGACTCTAATTGCCTGAGGACAATAAGAATATTCTTTTTCATGCTCTTAATAGGCCCTTTTGCAATATAAAAATCCGCACCGATATCATCTAGACGAGAGATATTTTCAGCAATGGTACCTGAAAGAACAGCAACCGGGATATGAGATAACTGCTGATCCTCTTTGATATACCGACATACCCTGGTACCATCTACTTTAGGCATCACCAAATCCAGAAAGACACAATGACAGGGTTGATGTTTGATTATCTCAAGGGCATCTATACCACTGTGTGCCTTCATCACCTGATAGCCTTCATCCAGGATGATCGGGCTTATTGAATCTATAAAGGACGGATTGCCGTCAGCTATCAGAATGTTTTTGGGCTCCATAATTAAAACTCTCTTGCATCTCCCATTTATTCACCCATTTGAAAACTGCCTTCCTCTACCTCAAATCCCATATCCTTAAAAATCTCTCCCTTGTTCAACTCTTTCCTGACCCTTTTTATTGCAGCCTTTAGGAAAGGACTGCTTTTTGCCTCTAAGGCATCAAGTAATAGTTCAATCTCATCTTTCATTTCAGATGTAAGAATAACATTTTCCCTTTCCATCAAGGGTGTTACAAGAGGGACAAGCTGATGTAGGAGTATCTCCATTCTGTTTTTTACATCTGAATTATTCATCATAATAAGCGAAATTTCTGAGGCATTGGTATAGTAAAGATCGATATATTCCTTACCACGCCCTGTTTGATTCAATACCCCATCCCTAAAATCCCTCAGTAGGTGAAGACTATCAGATTCATTCTTCAAGGCAACAGCAGCAGGACAGGAAAGGAGAATAAATGGAACCTCAACGGCCTCCTGGGCAACTTCCACTGTGGCATAGGAGGGAAATGAAACATAGTTATCCTTTAAAAGGGATACCTTATGTATCCCCCTATTAACAGGGGCGAGAGTAGCAGGAGTAGTATATCCAGAATCTGAATCATCCAGGATAATATGGGCATCTCCAATATTATCGTAAACATAGATTTCCCCAGACAGCATCTCTGGTCCACTATAGCTTTCCCCTGATGGTAGTTTCACTATATCATCATACCCGTCCACAAAAGAGAAGTAGAACTCGTGGTCTCCTGATTTGAATAGTTTAGGACCATACCGATAGACTCCATTATATCCTTTACCACTGTAAAGACTCATTACATAGGCCACATTATCAATATAAACATAGGCAGTCTCCGGAACATCTTCGTCTTCATCGTAGTAATCAACATAGTAATAAAAATCAGTTGAGTCACCCCCCGAATGGGGAATGACTTCCCCACTCGAAAGACGAGGAAGGTTATTGACGGTGGGGCCCGAGTAGCTTTCTGAGACAGGCAATCTCGCAGAACCACCACTACCATCCGTCACCATAAAATAATAGGCATGAACTCCTGAATCTAATGTCATGGCTGCGGATTTGTATGTACCGTTGTAGACCACACCACTATCGAGTGTCATGGTCGAGGGTGTCCCGTCAATATACACATATACTCCAGGGGGAGAATCCTTATCCGGATCGTGGTAAAAAACCTCATAAAAGAACTGGGTCGAGGAGGTACCCGTGCTGGGTTCCACCTTCCCATTTGACAGCTCAGGGGCGTCATTAACCCTTGGACCTGAAACGCTTCCCGACTCAGGCAGTCTCGCAGAACCACCATCACCATCTGTAGCATTAAAATAGTAGGTATGATTTCCTGAACCTAATGTTTTGGCTGCAGATTTATAGGTGCCGTTATAGGCCACACCACTATCGAGAGTCAGGGTCGAGGGTATGTCATCAACAAATACGCTAATGGTTGCGGGAACGTCTTCGTTTGTGTCAGAATAGTCTACGCTATAATAAAACTGGGTTGAAGAATCTCCAGATTCCGGAGCTACCTTTCCATTTGATAATTGAGGATTATCATTTACAGTAGCGGATAATCCAGGGGAATAAAAATAGATAGTAGCAGAGTACCCAACCTTTTCCTCATCATAATCCAAGCCATCGTAGTGATCATCGAATAGCTCTTCTTTGCCCACCTCCTGGGCAATCGATAGTGGGGAAAAACCAAAAAGAGTAATTACCATAAATAAAATTGTAACTAATGTTTTATATGCTCTCATCACCGCAACCAGTATTTTTATGTTTTCCTTGTTAAAACAAGGAATTATCTCCCGTGTCTCAAGAAAATCGCACACTACTATATCGGATGCTTTTCAAATTTCTTTAAACCAAAAGGTTCCTCATCCCCTGCTCACCCTAACCCCGCAGGTACCCCGCAAGCTGCCTGCAAGCACCCCGCAAGTTAAAGCAATGCAAGTGCTTGAATTATGAAAGAAGAACATAGAGGAAATATCGTAATTTATAAGGCAAAGGGCGGTAAAACCGCTCTTGAGGTCAAGCTGCAGCAGGAAACTGTCTGGCTATCACAAGCACAAATGACCGATTTGTTTGATAAAAACAAGAGAACTATTTCAGAACATATCTGGAGTATTTTTAAAGAAGGGGAGTTGTCAGAAAATTCAGTTGTCCGGAATTTCCGGACAACTGCGAAGGATGGTAAATCATATGAAATTAACTATTACAACCTTGATGTCATTATCTCCGTTGGCTACCGGGTCAAATCTCAGTGAATAAATAAGGGAATGTTGCTCGAAAATCACTAAAATAATCCTTTATCAATTTTGCTTTCGATTGTGGGAAGATAATTTCAGTTTTTTATAGCCCTTTGTTTCACCATCCCGGCTGCTAATTTGAGAGCATTCAAGAGGCTCAAGGGATTTGCCCTCCCTGTTCCCGCAATGTCATAGGCGGTACCATGATCTACTGAGGTGCGGATTAAGGGAAGTCCCAAGGTTACATTAACAGCATCCTCAAAATGCAAAAGCTTTAGCGGGATTAAACCTTGATCATGGTACATAGAGACAACAGCATCGTATGCCCCTTTAGCAGCGTGATAAAAGAGGGCATCGGGAGGCAGCGGTCCTTCTACCCCAATGCCCAACTGCTGTGCTTGCTTTACTGCAGGCATAATAATCTCTTCCTCTTCTTTGCCAAAAAGTCCCCCTTCACCCGCATGGGGGTTAAGTCCAGCAACCGCTATCTTAGGATTTTCTTTTCCAAAAAAGTCTACCAGGGCACTATGGGTAATGCGAATAGTTGTAATTATTTTATCAATGGCGAGAAGATGAAAAACTTCTCTTAGACCGCAGTGAATTGTCACCAGAGCTACTTTCAGCTTGTCACCAGCCAGCATCATCACATATTCTCTGCTTCCGGTTAGCTCAGCTAAAAGTTCGGTATGTCCAGGATAGGAGTAACCCGCATCAAAAAGTGCCTTTTTGCTGATGGGCGCGGTGGTAATAGCATTAATCTTACCGACTGAAACAAGTTTTACTGCTTCTTCAATATATCTCACCATCGCCCTGCCACAGGCTTGAGTTGGGGCTCCATATGCTATTTCATCTACCTTTATATCAGAAAGGCTCACGAGGTTAAGCCTGCCATCTTTATATTCACTCTCTTCAAGGGTCTCCATCTCGTGTATTTTCAGTGCTGCATTGAGCAGTGTTACGGTCCGTTCCATAATCTTTTTATCACCCAATACAATAGGACGACAGAAACGAAAGGTGCTCTTATCAGAGAGCACCTTAACAATAATCTCCGGACCAATGCCAGTGGGATCACCCATGGTAATGCCAACTTTAGGCAAATTCATTTCAGTCATGAACAATGCTCATCCAGATTTTTTGTATACATCACCCTCTTCAAATACCTTCTCACCCACCACAGCAAAATCCTCTCCTTCAAGCTTACGATAGAAACAACTTCTATACCCCGTATGACAGGCAGCTACCTTCTGTTCGACTTTAATCAGCACGGCATCCATGTCACAATCTATGAACAGTTCCTTTACTTCCTGAGTATGACCAGAGCTTTCTCCCTTCAACCACAATTTCTGCCTGGAGCGGCTCCAGAAGTGGGTCTTGCCTGAAGATAAGGTCTTTTGCAAAGATTCTCTGTTCATGTAGGCAAGCATGAGGATGTCACCATTTTTATAATCTTGAA
>JAZFSJ010000065.1:0-2110 GCA_036446115.1 Thermodesulfobacteriota bacterium
TATGCTTTCCTATTTCCCTACCTTTATATTTAAGCCCTATCTCTTTTGCCTTTCATACTGAATTCCTCTTAGTTTAAACTCACACTCTAATGCTTCCTCGTAAACACTCTCTAATAAACCAGGACCTAATGTTTTATGAACTTCAATAGCACAAGAGATTATCCGCTCGGTAATCTCTTTTAACGGAAATTCTTTTTGATTCATCCCGTTAGGTAGTTCCCCTGTTCAATGGATTACCATGAGGTGAGTTTACTGCCTCGCGTTATAGATAGTAATTGTGGTGAAACAATCTATAGCTGGAAGCACACAGAGAATTCCTCTGTGTGCTCTGTGGTTCCATACTTCTTCCCTTTTTCTCATGAAACTTTTGACAGTACCAAATACTTGGTTTTGTCTAGCTCATTTATCCTTACCACTTAAAAAATAAAACGTGTCAAGCCTTGAATTGAGCTCTCGCATCCTTTAATTTCTCAACCAGCTCATAACAATTACCCCTAATCTCTCCCATTTCTACATCAGGTTTGACATCGCTACCATGAAAATCAGAACCAGCAGTAACTAACAGATTATACTCTTTGGCAAGTGAAAGGAAATGTGCTTCGTCTTTTGTATTATGGTAGCTTGAAAAGACCTCCAACCCGGAAAGTTCACCTTCTATCAGCCGCAGGATAATCTCATCTTTTATATCAGAAGGATGGGCCAGAACAGGAATACCCCCTAACTGTTTTATCCTATTCATAACATAAAGGGTATCCACCGTGGCAAGAGGGACAAAGGCAGCTTTTCCCCCTCTAAGATAGTCACGATAAAAATTGACGTAGGGGGAATTAGAACGTTCCCCATCAACGAATCTCTTAATCCTCGGGTCACCTCTATTCTCCTCCCTGCTCATAATTGCCTTAAGAAAGGACATCCCTGTGGGAGTCCTATCTCCAGAGAATCTTTTCACATCAGCAGCAGAAAATACGAATCCTAATTCATTCAGTTTATCTATCCTTTTTACTGCCTGTTCCTGTTTATCCTGATAGATTTCCCCTAGCCAATCATTGAGTTCTTCACTCTCATAATCAATAAAGTATGCTAACATGTGGAGATCATTATCGAGGTAGATGGTATTAAACTCAAGGCAGGGTATGAATTCAATGCCAAGCTCTCTTGAGAGAGATACCCCTTCTGCGACACTCCCTATAGAATTGTGATCGGCGAAGGCGATGGCAATAAGCCCCATTCTTTTTGCCATGTTGAAAATCTCACGGGGAGTATGTTGACCATCCGAGCTGGCTATGGTATGAATATGTAGATCAATCATCAATTACTTCACCGCAGAGTGCGCAGAGTGCGCAGAAAATCAGGAGAATTATTAACAACTCTTTGGATACCATCTTTTGATACTTTAACTTTAAACCCTCTGCTCTCTCCGCCTGCCCCGTTAAATGCTTATCAAGTGAAAGAATTGCTTTGTGTAAAGAATAGATTTTTTCACTATGGCACTACATATTTTAAGATGGCGAATTTATTTAACTGGGGTGATCTCCGCGGTAAATAGCTACAAGAAATCCTGCTCTTTTTAAATGATGGGAAGCAGGAGGACATGAATAGAGTGATAGTAAAAATCATACACAATCATAATAAAAGTCTTTATCCATGTCCATAGAAAAAGGATTTAACCACAGAGGGTAAAAAGATCTTTTTACCGCTGAGCTCGCAAAGATCGCAGAGGTTTTACATTTATCTTTCTCCGCGTGCTCCGCGGCTCCCCCGTTAGAAAGTTGACTTATGAAACAGATAATGTAACCACTAGGATAAACATCTCGCAAAATTCACCTGGGACTTAGTAAGTATCTAACGGGGTGAATCTGCGGTGAATAGTAAACACTAGCGGGGTAAACTTCGTGGTTCAGTTTTGGCAATACTATCACTGGAGGAATTATGATCCTAGAAGAAATCAGCATGAAGGAATTCGAGAAAAAGGCAAGTAAAATAAAAACGGTGATTATCCCTGTAGGCTCGCTTGAGGCCCATGGACCTCACCTCCCTCTTGGCACAGATACCATAGAAGTCTATGAGATGGCAAAAGAGGTTGCACAATTAGTCGATGTCTTTGTCGCCC
>JAZFSJ010000066.1:0-4460 GCA_036446115.1 Thermodesulfobacteriota bacterium
ACAAGGGATATGCTGCCGAGATAATGACTATAGACAGTGTGCTCACCTGTGACTTATCAGACAATCCCAAAACCGTTTTCAAGGCTGGTGATGACATACGCTATAAGATAACTTTCACTACCGGTAACTTCACATTTCTGGTATTGCTCGCAGGGCAAGTTAAGGGTGCTACCTTCCAAGAGACACTTCCCTGGCAGTGTGAAATACTGTCTACGGGCACGTACACCAGATGGTGGGATTCAAAACTTCCCTCAGATGCAAGCGGACAAGCCACGGTGTGCATACAGTATATCGGTATCATAGGTAAGATGGCTGCCGCAGAGGCAACCTTCACCATTGAAAAAGAGCCTATCGGCGAAGCCGAGTATGTGGGATCAAATGTGTGCAGGGGATGCCACTCAGAAACTTTCGAATCCCTAAAAGATTCTTCACACGGGTTTATTGAGTGCGAATTCTGTCATGGGCCTGGGAGTGTTCACGTAGCCACTCTTTCACCTGATGACATCTCTATCGAAAGATCTTCAGATCTTTGCGGTCAGTGCCACACCAGAGGAGATAGTCAAAACAGGGTGGAGGCAGAAGACGGTTTGATTAAACGTAACCAGCAATACGATGAACTGCTGAGTGGAGCAAAGAGTTTCCTCCCATGCGTGCAATGCCATGACCCCCATATCAGTCTCACCTCAGACACTCAAGAGGCAATCATTAGCGATTGCAGTTCTTGCCACAGTCAAACCATCAACCAGATTCATTCCGTGGTAGGTCTTGAGTGCACCGACTGCCATATGCCCTACGCCGTCAAAAAGGTATCCTCAACTGGTGAGGGAGATCACTTGCAAGGTGACACGCCAACTCACATCTTTACCGTCAACTCAACGGCAAAGTCCGATGAGATGTTCTACCTGCAGAGCGGGAAAACCTTTGCAGACGGTTTTATTACCTTAAACTTCCTATGTCTTGGGTGTCACAACGGAATTGACGCAAGAGAACATGATATTGACTGGGCTATACAGGCGGCAGGACTCATCCATTCCGAATAAATGAGGACACAGGTTCCCTCAGACATTTGCAAAAAATCGCTACCTTTCACTTATAATCTGCAAAATCAACCTCGAACACTACCTTCTTTTTATTCTTCACCAGCACGATCTCGGCTTTCTCATTGAGGCTAATCTTGTCATACGGGAAAAAGGACCTTACCGTAGCACGATACTCAGGAAACCCTGAGGATACAACTCTCATCTTGGGATAGTAAGTAGTGTGACTAGCAGAAATTTTTTCAGGCTCGATGATTTTACCTTTTTGCACCAGATGTGCTTTGTATCCCTTTGCAAAATCTATCTTATTCCCAAAAGTATAGATATTAATCTGCAAATCGGTTTGTGTCATAATCATCTCTTTATCTTGTTCAGTCAGTTGCTTATCCCTGGCTGATAAGAGGCCGGCAAACATCACGAGCCTACTCCACTTCGTCCTGATTATTCCATTCTCTTCAAACACATCTTCCTTCCCAAATCTATAGCGCTGCTTTAAATAGTCGAAAATAGTAGCGCTTCTTTCTTTTCCTACCTTTTTCGCATCCTCTATATCCTTTTCGCTAAGGTCCACTAATATACCTTCAGCATTACGACAGGGCACCAATAACAAAAGGCAAAGGAAAATTGTGATTATGCCTTTCTTCATTCAATGCTCCTTATAAAATATCCTGTGGTTTTTATGGAGTACTGGATCGCTGGGGCAATGGGTGAAATCAACTTTCTTGGAATATACAGCCACAGTTCCCGAGGAGGTTGACCGTGCTCATAGGAGAAAGATTCCTAAGCCACACTAAAAGGTATAGTTCACCCCAATGCTTACCAGGTGTGCTTCTCCATCCCATTCACTCTCTTCTCTGTCGTTGTAGTCTCTATAGTTGTACTTGGTGTAAAAGGAGAGGTAAGGTTTGTAAAGGTAATCCAGCCCAATGGAAGCATCCCAGCGTTCAATATGCAGGTCTGAGAATTTGCCTATATTGACACCGTACACGCGAGAGTCAAAATCAGAACGAGAATCGATATAGGTAAGGTTACTGATAAGTGCAACCTTTCTGCTGAAGCGGTAATTGATGGTAAAGTTGTAGCAGTTGCTTGTATCATCATAGGGCATTCTATCATCATAGAGGAACGCGAGTGGATTTTCACGATGGTAAGTCTTATAGGCTGTTCGCGTATCAATATCCGTGTCAATCAAACTATAGGAACCAGTGAGAATAAGATTATCCCTGGGAGCAAACCACACACTAAACATACACTCTACCCTTTCCTCATCTATATCATAGGAGTGACTCTGAGCGTCCTCATAGTTCACAGTCGAGGAGAAAGAAAGGTTCCCCCTGGGATTCCAATTGAGCGAAAGCTGCACTTCATCACTCCTTGTGGGCACACTGGTTTGTGTGAATCTAAACAGATTCCACTCCTCAGCCAGAAAAGGGTCATCAACCATTTCATTTTTGTAACGTATATTAAAATCAATCTTTCGGTGTGGTCTGCCAAAAAGAGAAAGTTTAAAAATCTTCTTAAAGGTAGAATCCTGAACTGCATTCCTGCGATCAACATCCTCCCAGCGATAACTTCCTCTCAAAAAGTTTCTCTTCCACGGCCTCGTCATGAAAGAGATATCACTTCTTCTCACATGCCTGTCCATGGAATCGGGGGCATTACTATCCCTATCGTGGTCATAGTAGTTAAAATTGAATGTGATGAACTTTAACGCAGCCGTGGTAAGACGAAAGACGAAACTCTCAAATTCCCGCTCATTACGAGTTTCCCGGTTATTATTTTTCCCCATCTCATAGGTGAAGTAAAAATCAGATTGCAAAGGCAGATCCGCCTTTACCTTGAAATTGTTGGTATACGTTCTTGAATTGGAAATATCATTATACCGATCATAACCCTTCACGGGGAAAGAAGGGGCATCATACCCATAGTAGGCGATGGGGGTACTCCCACCCTCACGAAAGGTTCTCTGGAGATGCCTATAATTGAAGGTGAGGAAGCCCACTTTCATTTCTGTTCCTATGTCAATATCTTCAGTGGTCTGATCGGTGCGCCGATTTTCTGAGGTAACATGACACTGGGTGCATTTGCCCACTGTAGTGGCCTGCCGGTGACCCCTTTTGTTATACTGTCTAAAATCTGCCTTTATGTTGAGATTGGGAATAAAGGGAACGCGAAAAGTGTTTTCACTATTAATCTCTTCCACGATAATGCTATTACTTTTACCCGCATCAAAGTCTGTAACGAAATCCTGGTTGCTCAAAGGATCATGATCAAGGTAGTGTATGAAACGCGAATATGATGCCTCCGTTTGAAAAATCCTATTAATATCAAAATCCATCATATAGTTCTGATCATTCTTATCCTTAATCACCCCCTCCAGATCTAAATAGTTGCGGCGGGTATTGGCCTTTAAAACAAAATTTCCCTCCATACCCGGGTCAAGCACCTCATACTCACCCACTTTCCCCCGATAACCGTTTATATCGGCATAGTGATAACCTATCCCCGCATCAAAGGAGTAATCTACTTCTTTAAGTAGTTCCTTCGCCCAGTTCATTTTATAGGAGAATAAATTAATAGCTGCTGCAAGTATAAAGACGAAAACAAAAGCTAGTTTACTCTTTGCAATCTGCATTTTGACTTTCATTTGGCATTTGAGCTTTGAAATTTATAATGGGATTTCCTAACATGCATCATGAATCTTGTATCATGGATCATGAATCCTACCTTGTCAACACCCCCCTGCCCATCTGAGAGGGTAAATCACTCCCGTGGATCTGAGAATGGCACTGAGTACAGGACGTAAGCAGAGATGGTAAGGTTGGGTGCATACCCGGCACGTTGTTTCCACGATGTCCCCGGTGACAGCGAAGGCAGAGAAACGGCTCGCTCTGTTTTATAAGGTTATTAGCGATGGTGCCATGAGCATCATGGCAAAGAGCACAATCTTCCTCAACTGGAGGATGCTCATAGACAAACGGCCCCTGCTTATCCGTATGACAGTCATAACACAAATCATTGACATTAAAAGCCCTTAACCCCTCTGACTCTCCACCATGTGTATTATGGCAGTCTGTACATTTCATCTTGCCTTCCCTTATGGGGTGGTGGGAGGGAAATTGCATTTTCGCTCTCATCTGCTGGTGACAATCGTAGCATAGTTCGGGGTCACCCTTGTACACCATTTTCTTTGCCGTTACTTTATGTGATTTATGACACTCATTACATCCCACATCACTTAAGGCGTGGATGCTGCTGCTCCAGTGCATGAGAGGTTCACGGGTATGACATTTCAAGCAAACGGCTGAACTCTGAGCCGATGTTAATCTATTAAAATTAATAATCTTCTCTATATTCCCTCCCCCTTTCACGTGGGCACTTCCTGGTCCGTGACAGGATTCACATCCTCTCTCCTGACCTGCA
>JAZFSJ010000067.1:0-2444 GCA_036446115.1 Thermodesulfobacteriota bacterium
GCCCCAAAAAAATTGTACTACCAAAAGTAGTATGCAATAAAATTTGTTCAAAGGCGACTTTCGCATATTGCAAGGAGTGTTTAGCAAATCCCTTCAGAGACCCACATCAATATGTTGTGTCCACACCCCATCAGGTGATATCTAGACAGATTATTCTGACTCACAAATCCCACTCTGGGAGGATAATTATAGTGATCCCGACTACCCTTTCGAAGCTTACATTTAAAAAATTGGTTTCTAGGCAAAGAGGGGAGGCCTGCCCGAGTTCGGCCAGGGTTTACGCAAAAAATACCTTATCAGGCGTATATTTTGCCATCCTGGTCTTCCTAGTTTACATCCCTTAGTCTCATATAAAATTCTTATCAGGTGCCGTTCGATATCTTGTTGTGTTTTCATCTTGACACAGAACCAGTCAATCCCTATACTTATCTCATCAAAGAGGGAATTTCTTATCAATTCAATATTACAGAAAAAGAGAAAGACGAAGATGGAATCCGCCTCATCACAGTCTCCATGCTGTAAGTTAAAGTAAATATACGCCTTCTAAAACCTGAACTTAATCAAATTTCAGTTTTTATCGATGCAGAAGTACTGAAGATCAATCGAGATGATTTTATTCAATGTCTTGAGAGACACCCTGAAATCATGAAACTTCTGTCCTCACAAAATCAAAGAAAGGATGCTGCATGAGTCGCAGAGCCGTCCTGATTGTTGTTTTTCTTGTTTTAGGAGTCGCCTGTGCTGGAATTATTGGATACTCCACCATCGAAGGATGGGACCTTCATGACTCTATCTACATGACTATTATCACGCTTACCACCACTGGCTACCAAGAGGTTCATCAACTCTCAAAAACGGGTCGAACCTTTACCATTATTCTGCTCATTATAGGAATGGGAACAGTGGGTTTCTCAATCTCTGTTTTCATGAATGAATTGTTATCGATTGATTGGAAATCTAGAAGGAGAAAACGAATGGAACGAAAACTGAAAGATCTTCATGATCATACCATAGTCTGCGCCTATGGTCGGATGGGAAAAGTGATCTGCCAGCAGCTCGCTAAAACGGAAAATCAATTCGTTGTCATTGAACAAAATTCAAAAAACATCCAGGAACTCGAAAAAACAACCTACCTATGGCTTGAAGGAGATGCCACTCAAGATGAAAACCTACTCAAAGCAGGAATTGAAAACGCAAAAGTGCTGGTCTCCATGGTGGATAGTGATGCTGATGGACTCTATATTGCCCTAGCAGGTCGTTCTTTTAATCCAAACCTTTATATCATCGTTCGGGCCAGCGATGAATCAGCCAAAACAAAAATTATTCGGGCTGGTGCTAATCGTGTTATCCTGCCCATTTTAATGACCGGACATAAAGTAGCACAAATGGTACTCAATCCAGAAATTGAAGATCTACTTGAAATTTCTGGAGCCAAGTTACAACAAAACCAGCAGGTCCAAATGATTGAGATCGATATTAAAGATCGTCCTTATCTGATTGGAAAAACCCTGCAAACGTGTGGGTATAAACGGGAGGGCCTCATTGTGGTAGGTATTCAAAAACTAAACAAGGAGTTTGTTTTTGCCCCACGATCCGATTACCAGTTTCAAGTGGATGACTGTTTGATCTCCCTTTGCACCGTGAAATCCTATCAAGATTTAAAAGAGCAGCACCAAATTTAGACCCATAGCTGCCTTATTGTTTCACCAAGATCATCGCCTTATAAGCTCTCTACATTAAAACTATTTCCAGCTCCACACACATCAAACACTCATCCTCTCAACTACACTCCCTACACTACTATACTTATTCATATTAAACTCTCGACCAATACTTTCAAGTGTTGCTCCTGTATAACCCTCACAAGATATATGTCTACATTCCTTGGCTCATTAGCTTACCCTCCTCCTTGTCACCATTAAATCCTCTACATCCACACTGTAGGTATTACAGACTACTTCCTTAAAAACATTTAGGCTTGTGGGAAGTTAAAAGCAGACTCCCCCCAGGGGGCATTCCCCACCAGGAGATCTCTACATAGACTATTCTGACTCTCAAATCACATCCTGGGATGATGACCAGATCTCAGGATCACATACGACATCTTGTGTCTCCCATCTGCCCATTAAGATTCAACACTACTACCATAAACCTCACCAACCAGAAAGCTGAAATTATCAACACTACTGAACGAATCTTACAGTAAATGCCTACCTGAAAACTACATCCTATAGTGGGCAAAGAAGTGTAAACTTTTTAGTGCAACGAAGACACTGCAACATAAAGTAGCCAATACATTTGAAACAGAACTCAAAATATACCATTCAAATTCTTAAAATCTTGACAAAATCCTTAACTGATGTACGATTGAACATTGTGGCACCTTTAGGAAGCTAGGCGAGAACAGAAGAAGACAAACTTCAGCCTGTGGCATCAGAAGAAAT
>JAZFSJ010000068.1:0-2550 GCA_036446115.1 Thermodesulfobacteriota bacterium
GGGCGATTGCAGCAATGCCCAGGCATTGATGGAAACCTTGCAATTTCGTGGCATTAAGGTAGTTCCATTTTTCTATCCCTATGACAGAGATCAAAATCTCCTTTCATTTAGCCTAAAGAAGTTGATGGATCACTACGTAGTAGATGAAGAACAATGCTTGCAGGCAAAATCTGAGTTAGATCGTATTAGAAAAAAAATCCACCTCATTGACGAACTAACCTGGAAAGAGAATACTGTTTCAAGTGAAGAAAATCACTACTATCAGGTTTGTACCAGTGACATGAACCAGGACCCGTTAGCATTTGAAGGGGAAATAGACAGCTTTCTCTCCGCTTTAAAAAATAGAAAGAAATTTGAAGAAGTGCTCAGGTTAGGGTATGTGGGCGTTCCCCACATTTTTACTGACTTCTATTCATTTATCGAAAGCCTGAATGCAAGAATTGTGTTTAACGAAATGCAACGCCAATTCAGCATGCCCTACCTTACTACCTCATTATTAGATCAATACCTGAGCTATACTTATCCCTATGATATTTTTAATCGTATCGAAGATATTAAGAAGGAAGTTAAAAGGAGGAAGATAGACGGGCTGATTCACTATGTACAATCTTTTTGTTTTAGGCAGATCGAGGACACCATTCTTAAGAAAACTCTAAAACTTCCCATCCTTACCATAGAAGGAGACCAACCGACTCCTTTGGACAACAGAAATAAGACCAAGATAGAGGTTTTTATAGAGATGTTATGCCGTAGGAAGAATAAGTATTAGATGGCCACCAGTTTATAGATTAGTTTCATATCAAGACTGTTCCTCACAAGATCGGCGAGTTTATCATAGTGTTCTTCTTTAAAGGTATCATACTCAAAATCACCAGCTGCCTTTCTTTTGGGTATATTCTCCTTTTTACTTATTCTATGGATAAATCTTCTCCTGAAGCCATCATTATCAAACACCCCATGCATATATGTTCCCCATACCTTCCCGTCTCTGGAAACAGCACCATCATAGACTAAACACTTCTTGCCTGATCGTCTCTTTATTTTAAAAAGACTTTTTGCTGAATTAAGTTTGGTTTTCCCCATATGGATTTCGTATCCTCTCACTACCTCAGGGGACTTCCTTTTACCCTCGGTTTTAATTTCCTCTGCCTCCACCTGAAATGTGGTTTTTTCATTTTCAAACTGAGTCTCCATATCTAAAAACCCCAGACCCTCAATTTTTCTACGGCTGCTTTCAACCGCGTAGTGGTCACTGATGGTTTTCCCCAGTATCTGAAAACCCCCGCAAATACCTACAATGGTACTTCCATTCTTTTTAAGTCTCTTAATTTCTTCAAGATATCCTCTTGTCTTAAGATAATTAAGATCTTCAATAGTGTTCTTACTGCCCGGAATTATGAGTACATGAGGCTTTCCCACAGCAGTTGCTTCCTTAACATAGCGTAAGGATACAAGATCTTCCCTTTCTAATGGATCAAAATCAGTAAAGTTTGAAATATGAGGAAGATTCAGAACAGCAATGTCCAGTTTCCCATTAGTATTCATAGTAAACTTTTTTTCCAGAGAAACGCTGTCCTCATCCTGTATATAGATATCTTTTATAAATGGAATGACACCTAGTACCTTTATTCCAGTTTTCCTCCTTATAAAGGCCAAACCGGGTTTCAGCAAATTGAGGTCACCCCTGAACTTATTTATAATAAATCCCTTAACCCGTTTCTTTTCACTTGTAGTTAAAAGCTCCATTGTCCCAATAAGAGAAGCAAAGACACCTCCGCGATCAATATCACTGACAATTAAAACCGGTGCATCAGCCATTTGGGCTACCCGCATATTAACTATGTCATGTCTTTTCAAGTTAATCTCCGCAGGCGAGCCAGCTCCTTCAATCAGAATCAGATCGAATTTTTTGGCAAGCCGCTTGTAACTCTCCTTTACAATTTTGATGGCCTCTTTTTTGTAACTATGGTACTCAACCGCAGAGTAATTTCCCACGACTTTGCCCTGAATAATTACTTGTGCTCCAATATCAGACTGAGGTTTAATTAATACAGGATTCATATCAACAGACGGAGTGACTCCAGCAGCTTCAGCCTGCACTACCTGTGCACGTCCCATCTCACCTCCCTCTTCCGTAATGAAGGAGTTTAATGCCATGTTCTGAGCCTTAAAGGGTGCAACCCTGTATCCCATTTGCTTAAATATCCTGCAAAAGGCAGTAACCAATAGGCTCTTTCCCGCGTGGGACCCGGTTCCCTGAATCATTAGTGCTCTTGCCAATAGACTCACTCCCTGCATTCAGTCCATAGTCAACAGTGTACAGTCCTCAACCCGCATAGAATTAACAAACCATTCTGTATTTTCTTATACTGCATCGTTCATCCTGTTATAGCTTCTCTCCCGGAACAAGATCATCTTTAAAGAGTCGCGAGGAACCCTCGTTGGCACAGAATTCTCCACACATAGTACAAGTACGCTTATCCTGAGGTTCGCGGCTTTTTCTGATCGCCCTTGCATCTTCTTCAAAGAGCGCCCATTCGAACTGTTTAT
>JAZFSJ010000069.1:0-3611 GCA_036446115.1 Thermodesulfobacteriota bacterium
GGGCTGTCACCTCTACCTTCATGCTATAAGGATTCCCCTTGCGAGAAAGATTGAATGTGGTGTGATGATTGCAGGCGAAAGAGAGTCCCATGAAGGGAAGATTAAGATTAACCAGATAGGGGTGGCCCTGGATGCCTATATATCCTTTGCGGAGAAGTTTGGAGTAGAACTCTTTCTCCCTTTGAGGCAGGTAAGCAAAAGTAAGGATATTGAGTCTATCATTAGTCGGCACTGGGAAGAGGGTGGAGAACAGCTAGAGTGTGTTTTAAGTAAAAACTACCAGGATATAGGCGGGAATGTTGTCTATTCAGAAGATGATATAAAAAGATTTTTCGACGAATTTGCACTCAAAGAGGCAGAGGATATAATCAAAAGATTTCTAAGTCTCCATGATTCTTAGCAGGAAATGGGATGCTTGCTTATGAGAGGCAATAATATTCGCCTGATATCCCCCAAACCTTCTCTTAACGCAAACCATTTTATCCATTCTGCAGCAGTAAGAACGCTTGAATATCTATCTCCTATACCGGTCGTCCAGTTTACCTTTTGCTTTCCAGCCTACCTTGATTGCATCAACCGGACAGATGTTACTACAGGCTCCGCAGTTGGTGCAGTTAATCTCCGAAGGGCGTGTTTCTAAATCGCATAACTCGCGGCACTTGTCACAATCGTCGCAAACTTTTGTCTTGAAGTATTTAAAAAGAGAAAATCTTCTAAATGCTTCTAAAATTCCTCCGGTGGGACAGAGGTAACGGCACCAAAAACCGGGAATGAGAATGGCCAGACCTAAACCTATCAGAACGAACAAAGTTCTTGCAACCCAGAGATTGTCTGCATGTTCAAAAGTAAGCTTAACAGAATTGAAAAAATCCCCAATACGAATAGGTGTGGCCCATCTTGGATTGTTTGTGAGAAGGAAGACCACAAGGCTTCCGGCTATCACCAGATATTTACCTGATGATAATACTTTTTCCAAAGCACCTTTCATTTTTCCCCTTGCCAAGGATAATTTTCCCAAGAGTTCCGAAACGAATCCACCCGGGCATGCCCAGCCGCAGAAGAACCGACCAAAGATAATGGCAGATACAGGCAAAACGATCCAGAAACCTAACCAGAGCTTTCTGCCAGGACACTGGATAACTGGGCAATTGCCACAACTCACATAGGGAACCGCAAATGGACATCGAAAGATACCATAGAATGAAAACTCTCCCAGGAAGATAAGGAAGGCGATTTGTGTCATCCTTCTCTTCCACTGAAATGTTTTTATACTAGGCATCGTATACTCCATGTTTTACTATTAGTCTCTCACCATCTTCAGATAATGCCGGGATAAATCCAGCTGCCTCGAAGAAAGACTGTCCCTTTTCTGATACAATAAAGTTAAGGTAATTCTCTGCTAGATCTCTGTTTTTCACCCACTTCATTACCCCGATAACAAAGGGGATTGGCTTGGGTGGGATAAATTTCTCCGGGATTTCAATAATGTCGATCTTGCCCGCAAACTGGGGCATGCGGGTTAACCTCAGTTCAACCAGGGAGACATCGCCTTTGCCACTTATCACATCAGGAAGAATACGCTGAACGCAATCACCCATTACTACTGCATTTTTCTTTGCTTCCTTCAACACCCCTGCCTTTCCTAAAATTATCATTACTGCGTCTCCTCCGGGTGGAGAAGCTTTAGGAGAGAGAATAACCCGTATCCCGGGCCTTGCGAGGTCCTCAATTCCTCGAATCCCTGCTGGGTTGCCTTTTGGAGTGATGAGTACGTATTTGGTAAAACAAAGAGGTTTGAAGTGTAACATCTTTCCTTCTGACTTCAGTTTCTTGGCGAGGGCGAGCACCCTGGGGGCAAAGACCTCGGTTTTGGCATTTCCAAGCAGTGACTTTCCCAGGGCTGCAGCAAAAGCGCCTGTATAAGCTATGGTGCAACCAGCCGTTTGTTCATAAAGTTTGTTAGCTGGAATCATAGCCTCGGCTAGCCCTCCACAAGACCAGACTTGAAGCTGTTCTCCTTTGAATGCGTTGCCGAATGATAGGGGAGGAATTAATAGTGATCCGGTGAGGGCTACTCCGGCAGCCTTGATAAATTTTCGACGATTTGCGCATTTTTTATCTTCATCCATGGTTTTTACCTCCTTCCCGGGGATACCCTCTGCATCTGCCCTGCACTGTTTGCATTTTTCAAAAACAGGAATGATTGGTGTGCATTTTTCTTTTAACTTTTTCAGATAGCATTGAGAGGGTTTACCTCTCTTTGTGAAATCACCTCTGGGAATTAGGGGTATGAGATTGAGAAGACCGGCTCCCAGTTCCCTGACCGTGCGTGCAATCATTTCTACCTGGTAATCATTGATGCCGGGTATTACCACTGTATTTACTTTTGTAAAGATTCCTCTGGCGGTTGCAGCTTTAATACCCTCAAGCTGGCTCTTTATCAAAATTCTTGCACCTTCCTCACCGATAATGATTTTGCTATTCTTCTTCACCCATGGCTGTATTTTGGCCACTGTCTCCGGTTGTATTCCGTTGATAGTAACAGTGAGGTATTTGATTCTTAGTTTCTTAATCACTTCTACAGAATCAAGGAGATTAAGACCGTTGGTACAGAGGCAGAATCGGACAAAAGGATACTCTTTTCTTATAAGTTCAAGTGTTGCAAAGGTCTCGGGGTTGGCAAGTGGCTCTCCCGGCCCTGCAACCCCCACGATTGATTCGTCTCCCCACTTTTCAAGGAACTTTTTTGCTTTAAATAGAGCCTGTTCCGGTGAAAGGATGCCTGCTGTAATGCCCGGACCGTTTACATGAATCTCAGGAGGAGTAATTTCCCTTTTGCAGAATCGGCAGTGTATGTTGCAGTGAGGAGCAACTGGGAGGTGGAGTCTGGCAAGTTGATCATGAGCATCCTCATGCATGCAGGGGTGGTACGGTAGTATTGAACGTACTTTCACCACTTGGTGGTCTAAGTGATGCTCATGTTTAAAACTTGAGGGCCATTTCAAAGAAGAAGAAATCCGCATTATCATCTCTCCTGCAAATGTTTTCAATGACATCATCTCCCCAGGCATGTCCTGAGAGAAATCACGGTGATTATTAGTGTATGATTTAGATTTTGTTTTGCAAATTGATAATATCAATATTTTCAATACCTTTTATTGAAAATATCAATAAGAGGGATTTTGGGGAATGTTACGGAAGGGTGAAGAGATGGTATCAATTTTGCTCAGAGAGGAATTGGATTAAGGCTTTACAAAGTGGTGAGGCGGTTCGCTTTTTGTCTTGGATGATAAAGAAGGTGCGTGTAAATTTCACTTTTTTTATGGGGATCTTTTTGAGTAGTTTTAAATTGATTTCTTCCTCAACGGCTCTCTCTGAAATGAGTGATATGCCAAGGTTTGCTTTAATAGCCTGCTTCACTGCGGTGGTGCTTCCCACCTCAGCGATAATGTTCAAGCTGTCTGTTACAATTCCAAACTCATGTAACCTTTTTTCCATGCTGATTCGAGTTCCAGAACCTGCCTCTCTTATGATGAATGGTTCATCAGTAAGGTCTTGAACACCGACAGAGGTTTTCCTCCACCACCTGTGACCTTTGGGAACTGCGACAA
>JAZFSJ010000070.1:0-3021 GCA_036446115.1 Thermodesulfobacteriota bacterium
GATGGAGAGGATGTATTCGTACATTACTCAGCCATAGAGAAAGGGGGTTTTAAGACACTCAAAGAAGGCCAGAATGTTGAGTTTGAGATACAAGATGGCCCCAAGGGCCCTCAGGCGGTTAATGTTAAAGAAGCATAAGGCCAGCCAATGGCAGCCATTTCGTGGCTGCCATTTTTTTTGTCTTTTTTTTACCTAATACTCATGCAAATATACAATAAAGAGGAGTTGTGATTTTATGGTTGATAGAAACGATATAGTAGTGTTTATGAATGATGTTTCTGAACAATTTGAAAAGTTTCGTTCATCATATAACCCTTCTGGAAAAGCCGATACGCAGTCATGGGATACTCCCATGGGTAGATTGGATGTGCTGATTCAAGGTGGAGAGGTATTTGAAAAGGCAGGTTCGATCTTTTGTGACCTTGAAATAGAGACACCGCCTGTTCTTGCAGAAGAGCTTGGGCAGAAAGGGAGCAAAGCCGAGGCCTTTGTATATGAGATCAATCTCTTTCCAGTAAATCCCCGTGTTCCCAAAGGGTATATGGAACTGAGAGTAAATATAACTGATAAGGTAATGCTGGCGGGGGGTACGGATATTTTTCCTTATTTCCCGGAGAATAAAGAGGATGTCATCTTTTTTGCGGAAGGGATGAAAGAACTCTGCAAGCGGCATGAGCAGGATTATGAAAAGCTGAGGAAGGTACGGGAGGATTTTTTTGTGTCAAAATACAGAAAGGATAAGGTTGGCAGCCATGCAGGTATCTATTCTTTTCATCTTGAGGAAAAAGACTTTGAATTCTTCAAAGATATGGCGGGAACCTTTTTTAAGACTTATGGTGCCATTGTTGAAAAAGGGAAGGGGGAGGGTTTTACAGAAGAGGAGAGAGCTTTAATGCTTAAGACCCACGGTATATGGACACAATGGATATTGCTTGAGGATGAGGGAACAAAATACGGTTTGGAAAAAGGGATTCCACCGGATGCATTGCTGGGGGCAATCCTTCCACCTTTTGCCACGTTCTAAATCGCTTTAACCGAGGTATATTTAATGAAAAGAGTAAAGACTTATGGAGATAAGGGTTGGAGGGGTAAAATACTTCAGGTAGATCTTTCAAATGGAGAGGTCCGGGAGGAGGGTTTTTCTGAAGAGCTTAAGAAAGGTTATATTGGTGGAGCGGGGGTTAATGCCAGGTTGTTTTACAACCTGGTGAGAGATAATCCTGAACTCGATCCCCTTTCCCCGGAGAATCCCCTCATTTTTGGATGCGGCCCTTTGGTGGGGACTACATTTCCCTGTGCCACCCGCTATACCGTTACCTCGAAGAGCCCCTTAACCAGAATATTTGGAGATTCCAATGCAGGGGGATATTTCGGGGTCGGGTTGAAAAAGGCAGGTTATGACCATATTGTAATAAGGGGCAGGTCGGATAAACCTGCTGCTCTTCTAATTGAGGAGGGAAAGTCTCCTCAACTGGTTGATGCTGACTGGCTGTGGGGACTTGATACCTATGCTACGGATGAAAGGATCCAGGAGAAATACGGAAGTTGTGAGACGGCCCGTATTGGTCCTGCGGGAGAAACGATGGTGAGATATGCCAATATCTTTTCCGGCAGAAAAAGGGTAAGTGCCAATGGCAGGGCCGGGATGGGATGTGTTATGGGTTCTAAAAATCTCAAGGCAATAATCGTTAAGGCAACCGGAACGGTGCCTGTGGCTGATGAGAAGAAACTTGATGAGTTGGTAAAGAGGTATCAGGAGATATGGGGAAAAGGACCGTCGACCTATGCCCAGAAAGAGTATGGTACGCTGATGCTCATAGCCCAGATAGGGCTCGAGGCATCTACCAGAAATGAACAGGAGAGGATTACCCCCGAACAACTGGACAAGTATGATCTGGAAGATTTTACAAGTAACTATAAAGACGGGAAGTCTGCATGTTACCGGTGTCCGGTGGGATGTTCCCAGAAATGGAAGGTTGACGAAGGGCCATACAAGGGTGAAAGGGGAGACAAGATCGAGTTTGGACATTACCTCCATCTGGGACCATCACTTGGTATCTTTGATTATCCTTCCCTCTTTCACCTGGCTGATCTTTCCAATAAATTAGGGATGGACTGCTGCCAGTTTGGATGGAATCTTTCAATGGCTATGGAGTGCTTTCAGCGAGGGGTTTTAGGGTCTGAGGAGACTGATGGGATTGCGCTTAACTGGGGAGATGTGGATCTGGTTTCGCAGATGATGATGAAGGTGGCAAAGAGGGAAGGCTTTGGAAATATCCTGGCTGAGAGTATCCCGGAGATGATTCAAAGGATAGGCCCCGACTCCAAACCGTATGGTTTTCACACTAAGGGGATGACCTTTCCCTATAATCGCCATGAGGTTATGGCTATGAACCTTGCTTCGTCTGTAGCTGCACGGGGTGGAGACCATATGAAGGGACATCCTTTCTCGGCGCTTATCGGCTCGAAGGATATGCTGGAGAGGATTTTCGGAAAGGATATTCCAGATGGGATTGCCGACGCAAAAAACCCGGTGGCCAAAGGTCGTGCCGTCTGGTGGCACGAAAACTACAAGATGTTGATGGACTCCCTGGGACTTTGTTTTGTACCTGTTGCGGGTACCACCATTTTTGGTGATCCTCTCATTCTCTTTGAGGAGATGGGAGAGATTTATCAGGCGGTAACGGGAGGAGACCCGGGGGCCCTCTTTGAATCAGCAGAGAGGGCCTGCCAGGTTGAGAGGAGCTATAATGCCTTACTGGGTATTACCAGGAAAGATGACATGAGGCAGGGAACACCCCGTGGAGAGGAAGATCCCATCAATCACCCTGGCATGCTGGATGAATACTACCACTATCGGGGCTGTTCAAAGGAAGGTCTTCCCACTGGTAAGAGACTTAAGGAGGTGGGACTATCAGATGTAGCTGAGAAGCTAGCAGAAAGAGACAAGATTGCCAAAGAAGAATCGCCTGCGATTGATGAGCTGTTAGCGGGAGGAGAAAAAACTTGAATCATGAAAGT
>JAZFSJ010000071.1:0-2337 GCA_036446115.1 Thermodesulfobacteriota bacterium
TCATCAACCACTTTCGGCTCTGCCAGGGTAGAGGTGTCTCCCAGGTTGTCTACTTCACCTGCGGCAATCTTTTTAAGGATTCTTCTCATGATCTTTCCGCTTCGTGTTTTGGGAAGACCATCGGCAAAGTGGATCTTGTCCGGGGTTGCAATCGGGCCGATCTCTTTGCGTACGTGCTTGACCAGCTCCTTCTTTAATACATCTGTCTTTTCCACACCACTATTTAAGGTAACAAAGGCATATATCCCCTGCCCCTTAATGTCGTGAGGAAATCCCACTACTGCCGCCTCTGCCACTCTGGGGTGGGACACCAAGGCGCTCTCAACCTCTGCGGTACCCATGCGGTGACCCGACACATTAATTACATCATCCAGCCTTCCCATCAGCCAGAAATCTCCGTCCTTATCAATCTTGGCCCCATCACCCGCGTAATACTTCCCGGGAAACTGAACAAAATAGGTGTTCTTAAAGCGTTCCGGGTCTCCATATACGCCTCTCATCATTCCCGGCCAGGGCTTTTCAATACAGAGGTATCCACCTTCGTTCACGTCGGCGGGGCTTCCATCTTCTCTTACCACGATAGGCTTTATCCCGGGAAATGGCCTGCCGGCAGAACCCGGCTTAACATCAATGGCGCCAGGAAGGGGGGTAATAAGAATTCCTCCTGTTTCCGTCTGCCACCAGGTATCTACTATGGGACAATTGCCACCGCCAACCAGGTTGTAGTACCACATCCATGCCTCAGGATTGATAGGCTCTCCTACCGTTCCCAGAATTCTCAGGCTGCTTAAGTCTTTGCCTTTTACCCACTCATCCCCTTCTTTGGCAATCGCCCTGATGGCAGTAGGGGCAGTATAAAACTGGCTGACTTTATACTTCTCTATTATTTCCCAGAACCGATCATATTTAGGATAGCTGGGCACCCCTTCAAACATTATGCTAGTAGCGCCATTTGCCAGGGGACCATACACGATATAACTATGTCCGGTAACCCAGCCAATATCTGCGGTACACCAGAAGACATCTTCTTCCTTGTGGTCAAAGACCCACTTAAAGGTCTGGTAGACATACACCGTGTAACCCCCTGTGGTATGCATAACCCCTTTAGGCTTTCCGGTGCTACCGCTGGTATAAAGGATAAAGAGGGGGTCCTCGGCATCCATCTGCTCGGGCTCACAGCCGCCGGCAATGTCTGGGGCGGCCATCTCCTCGTGCCACCAGAAGTCCCTTCCTTCTTTCATGGGTATATCGGTTTTAACGCGCTTGTATGCAATACAGGTTTTAACGCTGGGGCACTCCTCCAGGGCCTGATCTGCATTTTTCTTAAGATCAATCACCCTTCCTGCCCGAAAGCTCCCATCGGTGGTAATGAGAATGGATGATTCACAGTCCTGAATGCGGTCTCTTAGCGCCTCCGCGCTAAATCCACCAAAAACAATACTGTGAATGGCCCCAATCCGCGTACAGGCAAGCATGGCAATGGCTAACTCCGGAATCATCGGCATGTAGATTGATACCCGGTCTCCCTTTTTAACGCCCTTCTTTTTCAACACATTGGCAAATTTACATACCTCGTCATATAAAAGCTGATAAGTATAGATCTTGCTCTCTCCCTCGGGCTCTCCTTCCCAGACAATAGCGGGCTTATCCTTTCTGGTCTCTAAGTGGCGATCAATACAATTATAAGAGACATTAAGCTTGCCTCCCTTAAACCATTCGATCTTGGCATTAGCAAAATCGCCCCCTTGTACCTTGTCCCATTTCTTGAACCAGTGGATCTGCTCAGCTTTCTCTGCCCAAAAGGCCTCGGGATCTTCTACCGACTTTTTATAAATCTCATCATACTCTTCGACACCCCTAATATGTGCCGTTTCCTTGAGTCTTTTTGGCACCTTGAAAATTCTTCCTTCCAAACTTAATGAATCTATTGTTTTACTCTGGTCTGCCATGGATACACCTCCTTATATAATTTTTAAATGAGTGAGCGTTCATTCATTCGATTCCTTTATATACCATTTTTTTGGCCTTTTGTCAACCATTTATAATGTAAAATTTTTTACTGTCTTTAAAATATTCTTATAAATCAATGGGCTACAATGACTTGGGCACAACAATAAATGAATGAACGCTCATTCAGCATCACCTCTTTTTGTCGTGTTTTCCCCTTTTTTTCTAAAGAATTCTCTGCGCCTTACCCCCGGGGCTGTCGAAAGATCCCCAAGCTCTCATTTCGCATTTTGCAACTATGTATTTGTTGCCTCCTGTAACTTCAGAATGTATTCGTATCGGAATTATTCTTTAAGCTCTTTGGCTAGTTTTTGTTTTAGCTAAGGGGGA
>JAZFSJ010000072.1:0-7936 GCA_036446115.1 Thermodesulfobacteriota bacterium
GAGATAGTACAGTTATAGAGCTTGCATAAAAGCATTAGTTAAAAGAGAAAGCTTTCTGATTAATTTTAAGGTGGGAAGATAAAAATTGGTGATAAAAATCACCTATGCCTTTAAGAAGCTTAGAGCATCACTTGTTTTAGAAATTAGGCATTTCATTACTGCCTTAAACATGATATATAATCTGCATTAAATCATCCATTTTACCATGCGTGTGAGGAGGGATTATGAAACTGGTATCGATTATGGGTAGTCCGAGAGGCATGAAAAAGTCTACCGGTTCATTGGTAAAGTATATGCTCGAGGCAGCAGAAAATGCCGGTGCAGAAACGGAAAATTTTTCATTGGCTGACTTGACGGTTAATCCCTGTAAAGGCTGCCTGGAGGTGTGCCATACCAAAGGTGCGTGTCACCAAAAAGACGACTTTGAAAAGATTAGCAATGCTATGATTGAGGCAGACGGGATAATCTACGCAACCCCCAACTATAACTTAACGGTGAGTGCCCAGATGAAGGCATTCATCGATCGTTGTGGCCTTTTGTTGCACTGTCAGATGCTGAGGGGAAAATATGTTGCAATGCTGGTAACCTCCGGTGGTTCCGATCCGGAAGAAGTAGAGAACTATTTTAGAAACATCCTTAAACTTTATGGCTATTGGATAGTGGGTAGTATTGGTGCAGTAGAGATGCAATTTGAAGATGCTGAGGAAAAGGCGAAACTCATGGAGTCCGTGAGTGCTCTTGGCATTCGGATGGTGGATGCCATAAAAAGCAAGGAAACGTTTCCCGATCAGGAAGATGACTACAATCAGTCATTTGAAATAATGAAATTCATGGTAATGATGTTAAAAGAAAGGTGGCCTGTTGCCTGGGATTACTGGAATACACATTGGGAAATGGAAGAATAAAGAGTAGTGTATAATTGTGGAGGGTATCTATATGACTTCGTTTATGAAAAATCCGGGAGAGGCCGTAATTCGAGAGATAGAAAAATTTGTCTCTGAACACCCAGGAAATCGAAAGTCAGAGCCAGACGGAACCCCCTATTATGATGCCCCTTTAGTCGGGTTTGCCGATGCCAGTGACCCTCTCTTTTTGGAGTTTAAAGATATTATAGGAGACTTCCATCTTACTCCCCAGGAAGTATTGGAGCGATCTTTTCCTAATCATGCTGATTCCTGGGATGGATCTAGCGTGATTTCCTGGGTCATTCCTATTTCAAAGTCTGTAAGAGAGAGTAACCGTAAGGAAACTCGTTGTTCTTCAAAGCTCTGGGCAGATGCTAAAATCTATGGGGAGGAGTTAAATGTCCAACTTCAGGAACATCTGGCTTCTTTTATCCGTGAGCAGGGATTTCTTGCTATCCCGCCTGTTCTATCTCCATTCTTTGAGGTTCTCCAGTTGGATGAAGTGGGTTCTGCTGCTAACTGGTCGGAGAGGCATGTTGCCTATGCTGCAGGACTGGGTACCTTTGGCCTGAGTGGTGGACTTATTACCAAACAGGGAATTGCCATGCGCTGTGCGAGTGTGGTTACCAGTTTAAAATTGAACCCGACACAAAGATCGTATAGTGATTTTCGGGAGGACTGTCTTTTCTATAATTCAGATAAATGTGGGAGTTGTATGGAAAGATGTCCAGGTGGAGCCATCTCTCAAGAAGGGCATAATAAGGAGCTTTGCATGGTACACTGTGCTGAAGTTATGCAGGAATGTGATTACAATGCCGGAGTACTTAGTTGCGGGCTCTGCCAGACGTCAGTGCCTTGTGAGACGGGAATTCCCAAAAAATCTTGAAGAAATTGGCCAAAAGATCCCTGATAGATTCTGAACCATTCAGAACCTGCAAAAAGAGGCTTATTAGCAGGATGTATTAGGTGGCTATTATAATAATTTATCTTGATGGACTTGTGAAAAGTCATCAAACAGACGGCTTAATCAAAAAGCTCCAGATGCAAGGAGCACAAATGTTTGGCTGAGCTATCCCGCCAATCTATTTTTTAGCCCTGGAATAATACGGTAACATTACACGGTAAACGTTGTAGTTAAATACCCCGCAGCTTTAGCTGCGGGGTATTTCATTCCAAAAATTCACACTTTATTTACAATTATTTAAACTTTTTTACATCTCTTCCATAATTTATTCACATTTACTGCTTATATTAGACAATAAGAAAGCTGGTATTTTTTTTCAAGATTGCTGAGGAGTTTCAGATGTTTTAGTGACTGTATAATATGCTGGAGGCAATTAAAACGATACTAGATACTGGTTGCTTGATGCTGGATAAAATATGAAGCGTTCTTTGAATTCTTCGTGATCTTCGTAGTTATTCTAATTTTAAAAGGAGGTTTATCATGAAAAAAGGGATATTAGGTTTTGTTACAATTTGCAGTCTCATTCTTTTGTTTAAGATGGTTTACGGATTTTCTCTTGTAGCGCAGTACGATGTGATTAATCTTTCAGAGGTGTGTAAACCTTTGTTTGTTGCAGTAGATACTATTTCCGCTATATTCTAAACGGACTATCGCTGGGTTTTTCTGTTTTGTTAAAGGATTCTCTGTTGGTTTAAACAAATATAAACTGTTATGGTTGTAACCTTAAAAACTCTGTGGCTCCCCCGTTAGAAATGAAATATTGTGGAACAGACAATTTCTCCTACAGGGCAAACATCTAATAAAGTTTACCTTATCTATAGTAAGTATCTAACGGGGTGAATCCTCGATCTCTGCGGTTAGCAGAACTTTTATAGCGGTTGGTCGGCTACTTTAATTTGCGGATTTTCTCTATGATGTTAGATGATGAGTGGCTTTTGGGATCACCTACAATGGCAATCTCTCCGCCGTATGAAAGTACTGTCTTGCGTTCAAGGATGCTTTCCTTCGAGTAGTCCGTACCCTTAGCATGAACATGGGGCTTCAGCTTTAAAAGGGTGCTATCAGCCGTTGTTTCAGAAAAGATAGTAACGAAATCGACACATTCAATGGCTGCCATGACTTCAAGCCGCTGGTCTTCCGGTATGATGGGGTAATCAGCTCCCTTAATATTTTTTAGAGAAGTATCGCTGTTTACTGCAACTACCAGGATGTCTCCGTGCTCTTTTGCACCGAAGAGACTCCTTATATGTCCCACATGGAGCAGGTTGAAACCGCCGTTTGTAAGAACAATCCGTTTGCCCTGCTTTTTTAATTCTTCTATCTCACGTGCAAGCTCATCTCTATCTTTTACAATTTTTCCTAACATGGCTAGAACTGTTGTGAGTTTCCTTTCTTGAAAGATGATTTCGTGGCTATATTGTGTGATTCTAGTAAAGAAACGATACTGGATCCTTGATGCTGGATACTGGATATTTCATTTTTAATTGATAATTTTTTATAATTATTTTTTTCTCTCCCATCTAGCATCCAGTATCTAGTATCTAGAATCCAGCATCTTGCATTAACAATTTTTCGCAGGCATCAAACACCTTAATAACTTTAAGCTTTTTCATGCAGTCCCTGTGCTCACATTCCTTTAAGTAGCAGGGGACACATTCCATCTCTTCTTCTCTTACTACAATACTCCTCTTGTTTTGTGGCCCCACGTAAAACAGGTCGGTGGGACCAAAGAGGGCCACTACCGGAATATCAAAAGATGATGCCATATGCATGAAGCCCGAATCGATACCTACAAATAGGTTTGCGTCTTTTATAACTGAGCAAAGTGAGCGCAGGCTGCCTCCTGTTAAGTTGAGGATATCAGTATCCTTACCAAAAACATTTTCCTTCACATGCTCTATTATCGTTTTGTTGTATTCCTCATTATCCTTACCGCCGATCAGCACAGGGGTTAAGTCGTATTTTCCCTTTAGTAAAAGTATCAACTCTGCAAATTTTTCTTGTTCCCAGGTTTTTGTGAGTCTCCTGCTGGATGCCCCCGGGGAAATAATAACGAATTTTTCAGGAAGAGTGCAATCATTTTCGTTCTTGTCTATGTTCAAAAGCCCTACATAGTCATTTTTGCTGACGTTTACTTTGAGCTGTTTTAACAGCTTGGCATTGTTGAACCAGCTGTTATGGCCCTCGATAGTATCTTTCATATCGAGGCACAGATCCCAGGGTGAATGAGAGAACCCCGCCTTAACTTTTGCCTTGCTCAAAGCGGTTAGGATAAGACATTCTTCAGACCTGGCAAGGGATATCAATAGATCATACCTGTTTTTCCGTATGATTCTTAAAAGTTTCCCTTTAGCTTTAAGACCGTTTTCACGGGGTATTATGCTGTCTACGTAAGGTGAATCGGCAAGTAGTTCCTTAAGATGGGGTTTTAATACTGAATGAATCGATGCATCCGGAAAATTTTCCCTCAGTGCCTTTAGGAGCGGAAGGGAAAAGACCAGATCCCCAATCTGGTTGAGGTGGATAATACATATTTTCTTATAGCTCATAGCCTTCTTTTATAAAAAGAAGTTATCATCTTTTGTTGCTTCTATTTCATCAATGCTTTTGTCTGAATGGATAAAATTTTCCACCCACCAGTTTACGTGGTGATAAAAGCAGGCAACGACCTTACACTCCTCCCCGGCATCAAATGTTTCAACGGACCGGGTGAGTTTCTTCAAGGTTTCGTTAAGTTTATCTTCTCCCGCATATCCGCTGCACTCTCCAATTTTTGCCTTTTCCACTCCCCTGAAGGCCGGGCAGTGAAAGATGCCGGATGGGGTGACCACAGTGCTGAAAAACTGCATATGACATCTTTTGGGTTGCCTTTTCAGCTCACGGAGCTCATTGTCGAGCATTGCCCTTAAGTTTACACTTTTAAGTACTTTTAGATTGCCCGTTGCGGCACTTTCTGCCTTTTCCAGGTTGCTCTTAATCTCTTCTATGATCCTTTTTTCTTTTTCCTCATCGGATTTATCCAGGAGAGATTCCTTTTGAGAGTCCTGGAGCCGTATGAGGCAGGGCTTGAAAGAAACGTAATCAAAGGAATGCTCACTTGCCAGTCGTACCGCTTCAGACATTTCACCGATGTTTAGGCAGAGCTCATTTCCGTTTATAGAGAAGCCTTCCCACACAATCACAAAGGAGTAACCGAGGGTAATAAGTGGATTACGGGTTTTAATTTCCTGTGCGTTTAGTAAAATATTATCTAATTTTATACTGGTCTTTGGTTTGTGTGATTTGACAAATGTGTTTTGGCTTCCGGAATCTAGAGAGATTCTTAACCAGTCCTCTTTTTCTAATAAGTCCACTATATTTTTAACCTGGGAAAGCCTTGATCCGTTTGTTACGATGCCGAGTTGCACCCCTTTGCTTTTAATATATCTTACGATTTCTCCGAAGTCTTTATGGAGGGTGGGTTCTCCGCCTCCCAGGAGTATAATGGATAAAATCCCGTGAGACTTTAAGGTGTCTACACTGCGTTTTATGTCTTCCAGTTTAAGAAATTCCCCGGTATTTATAATTTTAGAGTCGACACAGTGCGGGCAGGCAAAATTGCAGGATGATGTCAGGTCCAGGTTTATGGATACAGGGCTAAAATTGGGTAGTATATTCCTGTCATTAGTTTTTGTGACATTTCGCTGCCATTTAATATATTCCTTAAGCCTTTCTATGACTGATGCCTGCCTCAGTTTCGAACTGAAATCATATTCTTTGTGTTTTAGTTTGTCCATTGAGCGCTCGCGTTAGTTTCACAGCTATCATAGATTTGTTTTGCCAGGATCGTGTTACACATAATATGTGACTTTCCTATGAGTGGTTCCCTTTGCTCCCTGACCGATGTAATAAAGTCCTGTACCGACAGGTCAAGGGGGTCCACTATCTTTAAAGTTCTGTTTGCGTGATTAAAATAGATATCATAGTTCTCCAGGTCCAGTGACCGCTTCACAATCTTATCATTGAACCCAAATGAGAGATCGCGCGGTTGATATTCTTTCCTCACCAGCCTGATCAGCACGTTACAGACTTTGTTGTTTGAACAGTAGTTAAACTTTATTATCATTTTCTCTTCATGAAGTTCAATAGTAAGATCGGTGATTTCTCCCTTACCGAAAGTGTGATAGAGAATACTTAGGGCGTGTGGGATGGACTCAATAATCATATCTTTTCCCTCACGCATGGGAGAGAGTCTGATAAAAAAACTGTCAGCCTTTTTGCTGTTGATTTGCCCGCAGAGGTCCTCATAATAAGGCAGTGAAAAAGGCCATTGAGAGTTCATGGCGATTTTTAAGTTTTTGCTCTTAGCCGTTTTAAAAATGTTTTCAAGTAATTCCTTTATATTGCCCTTTTCCTGAAAGATAAAGGGCTTTTCGCAAAAGATGTGTAGCCCTGCTTCAACCGATTTGATGAGATATTCATAATGGGTGGATGTGGGTGAGGCGATAACCACTGTGTCCGGTTTTCCCTCTTCCACCATCCTGTTAAAGTCAGTATAGGAGGTGGCGTCAATTCCGTACTGTTTCAGGTTAGATGAGGCATTATGGGCGGATTCTTCTGTTGTTCCTAAAACTGAGATGGCAGTCGCCCCGTTTTGTTGGAAGTATTTTCCAATAAACTGTCCTATACCGGTTCTATTTCTACCGGCGCCTATTACTGCTACTTTCATTTTATTCCCGCTTTTTTAACTGATAGGGCATTGAATTTAATAGCATAATGGGTTTTTCATTATCACTCAAAATCTCCGCGCACTCTGCGGTGAACTGTTTTGGAATCATCAGCGCAAGAACCACTGATGGATAAATGCACCAACAAGCCAAGTGCCGAAGCTTGCTGAAAGTACCAGCGAAAGGGGGAAGTGCTTGTGAAAACAAAGATAAGCGACAATGAAAAACATTATGCTTGGTGCAATGCCCCATAGGGCGCCTTTGGTATAGTTCTCCATTAACCGGTAATTGCCCGGATTATCTGAATAGAGCCAGATGAGAACAATTACACCGGTAAGTGGCATGGTTGCAATAAGACCTCCCAGGGAGGGGATCTTTCGACCTATCTGAGTGCAAAAAACGATGATAGCAATGCTGATCAACAACTTAAAAACAAATTGCATGATAGACTCCCTATAAGTGTGAGAATGTGTCTTTTAATCATGATCTCTGTGCTGGATTATAATAGTAATAAAGAAGTATTACAAATTATTTATAGTTTGCAAAACTGTTTTCTTCGTCATACCTGTACTTTCATAGTACATGATCCACCAGTCTGAAAAATCCCTTACGGATTGGGGTATTACCTTATTTTTTAAGTTAACAAAGGCAGCTAGGAGGATAAATTTCTTTTAACTGCCTTTTTTGTAATTTTTAGGGCTTTTATCCATTGCTATCCTTATTGAAATAATATTAAAGAAAAATCAACAGAATTTCGAATAGATATACGTGGTTAAGAAAGGCAGCGATAATCTGGATAGGGGCAAAGGAGTTTATCAGGATGTTTGAGGGGGATTATCTGTAAGAAGGTAGGAATGATATGCCTTCAAATATAAGTCAATTCACGAAAAAGGATTGTGCAATGATGGTTATGATTGGTTTTTCTCTAAATTTCATTCCTTCCATATTAATTCCTCTATTGGTTGAGGAATCTCCAGTTTTTGCTACCGGAAAAGAGAATAGGACAGCCCATAAAGCGTAATCAAATGGAAGACAAAAAAAGATTAAGGCGATTTGCAGCGCAACTGAAGGCCAGATATTCTTTGAAAGAGGGGGGAAGAACCTGGGGAGAATGCATTATTGTTGATATCAACCGTAGAGGGATGGGAATAGAGTTTCACACACAGGAAAAAATTGATGCAGGATCAACAATTAATTTAGAGATAGATATTTCAGGAAAATCAGAGCCCCTTAGTATCGGGGGAATTTTAAAGTGGATGGAGGGAGGGGGAAATATTTATTTTGGTGGTATAGAATTAGCTGAGATATTAGATGAAATTGAATGGACCAATTTGATTTACTATATGTCATAAAAAGGGAAA
>JAZFSJ010000073.1:0-6043 GCA_036446115.1 Thermodesulfobacteriota bacterium
GCTCCTCAACATATTTATACGAATATGCCTTCGTCGCACCGGCAGAATGCCTTGAAGCAACGCTGAAAGGCATGAAGTGTGATATCAAATTTAAATACCGGCTAGCTGAAAGCTACAAATCGCTCCATCTGCTCGTTTCGCTGCGGTTTTCTACGCCTCGCCACGACGTCTACTGCAAAATCTGGGTTTAAAAAGGGAAGGGGTATAAGGAGGAACTAAAGGACGTAAAACCCCTTACATTAGAGGAAAAAAGGAACCATCAAAATTGACTGCACCGCTCAATAGCGTTAATATATGGAGTTGAGTGGTACCCCCGACACGATTTGAACGTGTGTCCGATGGTTTTAAATACCATCGGGCTCTTTTTTATGAAGTCGTTAAGAAAGAATTTGACAATAAGTATTTAGTAGGGTACATACTAAAGCTTTAATATGTGAGGATTTTTAATGAAAGGGAATGTTCAAATAGATCAAGAACTTTGTAAGGGATGCTCCCTCTGCATAGAGTTTTGCCCCAAGGGAGCACTCTCTGCCTCAAAGAAGTTCAATCTTAAGGGATACTTTTTTGCTGAGTTTGATGATCAAAAGGAATGTACGGGGTGTGCGGTATGTGCCCTGGTGTGTCCGGAAGTTGTGATCGAGGTCTATCGTGGATAAGCAATTAATGAGTGGAACCAGCGCAATAGGGGAAGCGGCAATTCAGGCAGGATGCAGGTACTATTTTGGCTACCCTATTACACCTCAGAACGAGTTGCCGGAGTATATGTCAAGAAGGCTTGCTGAAGTGTCTGGTGGAGTTTTTATCCAGGCTGAAAGTGAGCTCGCAGCCATCAATATGGTTCTGGGAGCAAGTGTCGCGGGGGGCAGAGCGATGACCTCGTCGAGCAGTCCCGGAATAAGTCTCAAACAGGAGGGGATATCCTTTTTGGCCGGACAGGAACTGCCTGCCGTTATTGTGAATGTGGTAAGGGGAGGACCTGGATTGGGAAATATAGCACCGGCTCAATCCGACTATTTTCAAGCAACGCGCGGTGGTGGACATGGCGATTATCGAACCATAGTGCTGGCGCCATCATCGGTACAGGAAATGGCAGACCTGACTGCATTGGCCTTTGAGCTGGCTGATAATTATCGAACCCCTGTGATTGTGTTGGCAGACGGTATGCTGGGGCAAATGATGGAACCGGTAAAGATATCATCCAGGAAGAGGAAGAAACCCCCCGCCAAAGATTATATTCTCACCGGCGCTAAGGGAAGGCCTGCACGTCTGGTGCGCTCTCTTATTTTGGATGTTAAAGCAGAAGAGGATCATAACTGGAAGCTTTTCAGAAAATACCAGAGGATTGAGCAAAATGAGGTGCGCTATGAAACCTTTCTTTTGGATGATGCCGAAATGGCAGTTCTGGCTTACGGTACTGCTGCACGCATTGCCAGGGGGGCCATTAAGCGTTTGAGAAAGGAAGGCCAAAAGGTGGGGATGATTCGTCCCATAACCCTTTGGCCTTTTCCTGCGGGAATCATTCAGGAGACAGCCAAGAACCTCCACGATTTTTTTGTTTTTGAAATGAGTACCGGGCAGATGGTCGAAGATGTCAGGCTCTCTTTAGAGGGCAAAGGGCGCATTCATTTTCATGGAAGACCGGGGGGTGTTATCTCTACCCCTGCTGAACTGTCTCGAATAATTGCACGCCACTACCATCAGTCAAAAAGGAAAAGAGGGAGATGAAGAAGGTATACTCAAAGCCCCTATCACTGAAGAACAATACTTTTCATTTCTGTCCCGGCTGCGGTCACGGTATCATCCATCGTCTTATTGCGGAGGTTATCGATGAGATGAAGCTTCGGGAAAAATCCATTTGTGTTCCCCCCGCAGGATGTGCGGTACTTGCCTATAACTATATTGATGTAGATATGGTAGAAGCTCCCCACGGTCGGGCAACAGCAGTAGCAACCGGGGTTAAGAGAGTAAGGCCAAAAAATGTAGTATTTTCCTATCAAGGGGATGGAGACCTGGCTGCTATTGGAACAGCTGAGGCCTTTCACGCTGCCAATCGAGGTGAACTGATTACCGTTTTTTTTGTGAATAATGCAGTCTATGGAATGACCGGCGGTCAGATGGCTCCCACTTCACTTGTAGGGCAGAAGACCACCACCTCTCCTTCGGGGAGAAATAAACGACTGGATGGATATCCTGTAAAAGTTTGTGAAGTGTTGGCTCTTTTAGGAGGAACATCATACCTTGAGCGTGTGGCAGTTAACAACCCGGCCAATATAAGAAAGGCCAAAAAAGCCATTGCCAAGGCGTTTAAACATCAGTTAAAAAAGACGGGTTTTTCGCTGGTAGAGATTCTTTCTGCATGTCCTACCAACTGGAGGATGAGTTCTATAGAGTCATGCCGGTGGATCGATGAGGTGTTGGCAAAAGAGTTTCCATTAGGGGTTATTAAAGAAGTAAAATGTTGATTAAGACTATTTTTTCGGGATTCGGCGGGCAGGGTGTTCTCTCCATGGGATATGCCCTGGCAGATGCTGCTATGCGTGAGGGTAAGTATATTACCTACCTACCTTCCTATGGTGCCGAGGTGAGAGGAGGAACGGCTAACTGTACCATTTCCGTCTCGGATGAAGAGATTGCATCTCCTGTTGCCTCAGAACCGGATTTTGTTGTTGCCATGAACCAGCCATCTTTTCTCAGGTTTCAGAGTCTGATTCAAGCAGGCGGGTTAATTCTGGTTAATTCCTCAATTGTGAACATTTCCTCTGTGAGAGGGGACATTGAGGTAGTAGCGGTTCCCACCAGCGAGCTGGCAGAAAAGCTTGGAAACCTGAAAGTGGCAAATATGGTTATGCTGGGGGCTTTTATCAAGGTGAGTAATCTTATTTCTCTTCCACTTATTTTGAAAAACCTCCCCACAATATTGGGTGGAAAAAGAGCGAGTCTTTTAAAAATAAATAAGGAGGCCCTTGAGCAAGGGTTTAATTATGTAAAGGGGTAGAAATATGTTTATAAAACAGATTTCTGTGAGTTTGGATAATATGCCCGGCGCTCTTTCTAAGCTGAGTGAAATTCTGGGAAATGAGGGTGTCAATATTCGTGCCATTTCAGTTGCTGACACCGCTGATATCAGTACGGTCCGTTTTGTGGTGGACGAACCCGTAAAGGCGATAAATATTTTAACCACCAGCGGATATGCGGTAAAAGAAACAGATGTGGTGGCAGTGGAGACTCCGGATCATCCCGGGGGATTAAATGCAGTGCTTAAACCCCTTAAGGATGCCAATATTAATGTGCACTATCTCTATCCCTACCTGGGAAGGGTAAGCGATCAGGCGATTGTGATACTTGGAGTGGATAAGACTGAAGAGGCGGAAAAGGTTCTGAAACAAAACTGGGTTCACACACTTGGAAAAGAGATATACGATCTGTAAATTATAGTTGCGAATGGCGGGTTTCGAGTTGCGAGTTTAAAAAGAAATGCAATAAAAAATGTCATAGTAACCGTTAAACCATTTGCCAGTTTTATTACTTTGCATTATAGTAGGAGTTCTCGTCTACTTTTAATGAGGTAAACCCGTCTGGGTTTATGTGCTAAGGAAATGAGGTGTAAAAGATGAAAGATGTATTTTGTGCTCAATGTGGACAAGTTCTTCCTGTAGGGAGTTTGAAATACATTGTCCATATAAAGATTGTACCGGACTTTGATGACTTTATACTCTACTCCATGAAAAACCCTCTCGATGAGTTACAGGGACTTTTCAAGGAGATGGAAGGTGCAGATAGCCAGGAATTAGATGACAATGAGTATAAGGAAGTCTCACTGCATCTGTGCGAGAAGTGCAAAAACCAGTTGACCAGGGATTCCTTCAGCAGTAAAGAAGGAAGTTTCTTTTCTAACAAGGATTTGGACAAGTCATTTCATTAACCTGCCTTGAAGTTAAGACTATCCCATTACTGAGGGATAATGGCACATGAAAGGCCTGCAGGGGCGATTGTAGGTTTTGGCATAGAGATGTTGTGCGTAACGCCTGAAGTCGGATATGCCGGGGCGGTCATGATAGAGGTGCTTTAAAAGGGTTTTAAAGAAGGTCACATCTTTTATTTTTCGCTCAGTAGGGTTCCCTCTCCCCACAATTTTTGCACTTGTAATCTCCATTTGATTTAGTTCGTATAGTGCACAGGCAGCGCAGGGATAGTCATCCAGGTGTACGATTTCCCAGATGCGCTGACGGGCTATCATCTGCGAGTCATTACGCTCACCTTTTTCCTTTTCATCCTGACTCAACGCTATACGGGAAATATCATAGGGAAGCATACAGGCGTTCCTGAAGAGGGTCGGTGTTTGTTTTCCTGAAAGACCGTGTTGAAATGTACAGAAGCCATCGACATTAATACAGCGGGAGTTGAAAACGAACACAGTCGTTTCTAACTCAGGAATATGTTTTACGATATCCTTCATTTCTTTCAGGGTAAGATGGCGGGGAAAGGTAATGCGGCATACTCCCAGTTCTTGATAAAATCTGGCAGTCCTCCAGTTGAATACGGTTCCTCCGGTGCTGATATGGATATTTATTTTATCATTAATTTCTGGCAGCATCGCCAGTAGCCCATAATCAGAGATGATGAGTGCATCAACTCCGGCATCTGTTGCGTTATTAATATACTCTTTTACTAGGGGAAGCTGTTTTTCGGTATAGTAGTGTTCATTCACGGTAAAAAAGACAGGGATGCTATGTTTATGTGAAGTGTTAACGGCCTTTTTTAACTCTTTAAAATTCCTGATGTGTCCCTTACCGGCGGGTCGCCTATTAATGGATATTACGGGGTAAGGATTGTACCAGGTTTCTTCTAGCACACCGCAGTAAAATTCCTCTGCACCTGCCTCAATCAATAGTTCAACTTCCTCAACCCTATCTAATGGTGATAAAATTTTCATTTGGGTATCATAAGATAGGTCATAATATTTTTAATTTATCTCGGATTTAAGATTTTAATTCCGAAATCCGCAATCCGAATTCCAAAATCCACTATAGGGGTATCTCCGGTTCTATTACTATTCTGTCAATTTTCTTTTCTTTTATGAGTTCGTGGGGAATCTGCTCATTACCGAAAAAGATGGTGTTTCCCTTCCTGATAAGGGGAGTGGTCATTACAGGATTAAACAGCTGAAAGGCGTATTTCTGACATTCTTTTTTACAGGGAGATATCCCAATCTTCATTTCCTGGTCATCAGTTATGGCAGGCATTAAACAAAACCGGGTGGTGCTGATGTAGGCAAAGGGAAGATAAAGAGAGAGGTGAAGATTGGTAGTAATACCCTCAAGGTTTAAACCCTGGAGAAGGTTGTCGAACTCTACACGCCTGATGTTGTTCTTCAACAGGAAATTCTGGATTTCCGGGATGGAAAGACTGGGAGTGATGAAGTATTCACGCGAGGTGGGAGGTATCCTGTCTTGGATGTTTACGACTCTTGGCCCTCTTTTCATCTTGTTAAGCAGTCTTCCCAGTATGGGTTGTAGGGGATAGTTTTGTTCTTTTATCAGGTGAAACACTCCCCAGTCATTAAAGACAATTTCACTTTCAGGTTTTAATTCTGATAGGGTCAGAATGAGTTTTTCTACTTTTTTTAATCCACTGTTGGTAACGTAAGGGGTTACCAGGGTGAAATCTAAATCATTTTCTTCAGTGAAGTTAAGTGCTTTCTTTAGCTGGGAAGGGGAGGGCATAAGACGCTCGCAAAATTCCATTCCGAAATATAAACGGCTGAATTCCTGATTCCAGTATTTAAGGTGTGAGATCTTGGGTATGTAGAGTGACTGTTCCATGAACTTTAGAAGGTAACAGAGAAGGGGAAGAAAAGCAAAAAAAATGTGCAGTATGGGGGGGGGGAATTAGGGGATAGCAAAAGAAAATTATCGGCATTTTCGTACCTTAGTGCTATCAACTACGCCATACAGAAAAACCAAAAGGTTGATGTTGCCAGATGTATGTCACACTAAAACCACTCCGAAAGTGACTGTGGACTATGGCATGTAGTGTCAACTCA
>JAZFSJ010000074.1:0-6971 GCA_036446115.1 Thermodesulfobacteriota bacterium
AAAACGGTGATTATCCCTGTAGGCTCGCTTGAGGCCCATGGACCTCACCTCCCTCTTGGCACAGATACCATAGAAGTCTATGAGATGGCAAAAGAGGTTGCACAATTAGTCGATGTCTTTGTCGCCCCACCCCTCTTTTATGGAGTCTGCCGCAGTACCAGTAAACATCCGGGTACAGTAGGAATAACCGGAGACACATTAAGAAACCTGATAGGGGATCTGGTAAAAAGTCTACATGCCAATTCCCTGAAAAATTTCATTATCATCTCAGGACATGCAAGCTCAGTTCATCTCTCTGCCCTGGAAGAGGCGGGTGAGTCCTTGCTCAGTGAGATGCCCTCCGATGTGAATATTGCAGTGGTATCTGCATATGCCCTGGCCCAAAAGGCAGCAGGCGAAGTCTGTGAAACAGAAAACGACTTCCACGCCGGTGAGATCGAGACCTCGCTTATGCTCCACCTAAAGCCCCATCTGGTTAAAGGGAGAGGAAAAGAAGAATACCCTGACTTCCCCCATCCCCTCCTGACTAGGAATAAGAGGAAATACTGGAAAAACGCAGTGTGGGGAAACCCTAATAAAGCAAGTCGCCAAAAAGGTGAGACCATTAGCAAAGCACTAGTGGGTGAAATTGCCAAAATAGCCAAAAAAATAGAAAAATTTAATGGATAGCTTGAGATATCGAGGAACTTCGGCAAGGCTATCCCCTAACCCTTTGTTTTTATGTAATTACCATCTTATTTTTTAATTGCTTATTTGTAAAAATTTATATAATATAAGGGTTTTCATTTTAGTGCACACAAAATGACACTGGATACCCTAATAGAAAAATTTGAAAACTATATTTGTGTAGAAAGAAACCTCTCCCTGCACACACGACGCAATTATATAAGCGACCTCAAACAATTTAACGATTTTTTGAAAAGAGAATATCCTAAAACAAAATATGAAGCAATTGATAACACGATTATCAGGTCATATCTCGGATTTCTCTACAAAAAGAACAGGAAATCATCCGTAGCCAGGAAACTGGCATCACTGCGAACCTTTTTCAAATTCTTACTGCGGGCCGGAATACTAAAGAAAAACCCTGCTTCTTTAGTATCTACCCCTCGATTGGAAAAGCATATTCCCAGTTTCCTCTCTATTGATGAAACTTTCATCTTGATTGAGATGCCGGACGTTACTACATTTGCTGGTATTAGAGATAAGGCCATTATGGAAATCCTCTACTCCAGCGGAGTGAGGGTTTCTGAACTTGTAGAGATGGATGAAAACGACCTTGATCTTAACCTTGGTATCATCAAGGTCATGGGAAAAGGGAAAAAGGAAAGGATTGTCCCTGTCGGCAGCAAAGCTATAGAGGCACTAAAAAGCTATTTGAACTCTCACAAGAGGAGAAAAAAGATTCCACCGCCTTCCTCCTTTAATCCACCGGTATTTTTAAACCAGCGGGGGGGGAGGCTCACTGCTCGAAGTGTGGCAAGAATTATCAATCGATACATTGAGCAATGCGGTGTACTAAAAAACATTAGCCCACATTCCCTGCGACACACCTTTGCCACCCATATGTTAGATGCAGGGGCAGATTTGAGGGCCATTCAGGAGCTCTTGGGGCATGTGAGCCTTTCCACCACTCAGAAGTATACCCATGTAAGTATTGATAAACTGATGGAGGTCTACGATAAGGCCCATCCTAAAAGTAGGGAAAAGACGAATCAATGATAGGGAAAAATATGATTAAAGGAACAACCATTATTGCGGTGAGGCATAAAGGAAAAGTAGCCATTGCAGGTGACGGTCAGGTAACGCTGGGCAACACCATTTTAAAGCAAAAAGCCAGTAAGCTCAGGAGATTATTCAAAGATAAGGTATTGGCCGGTTTCTCTGGAGCTACGGCGGACGCCTTTACCCTCTTTGAAAGATTCGAGGCCAAGCTGGAACAGCACCAGGGTAATTTGTTAAGGGGTGCGGTGGAACTTGCTAAAGATTGGCGTACGGATCGCATGCTCCGAAGATTAGAGGCGCTGCTTATTGTCGTTGATAAAGAGCATTCCCTGATTGTCTCAGGGACAGGTGATGTAGTAGAGCCCGACGATGGAATCGTTGCTATCGGCTCAGGTGGTTCCTTTGCCCTTGCGGCAGCCAGGGCATTAGTCAACCATTCCGACCTGGATGTCAAAACCGTCGTTGAAGAATCAATGAAGATTGCCTCTGAAATATGTATTTACACCAATAATAATATTATAATTGAGGAGCTATAATAAATTGAATCAAACAAATGTAACTAGCATTATGAAAAGCTTAACTCCACGGGAAGTTGTTTCTGAATTAGACAAGTACATCATCGGTCAGCATAACGCCAAAAGGGCAGTTGCCATTGCCCTGAGAAACAGATGGAGACGACAGAATGTACCTGGTGATTTAAAAGACGAGATCGCCCCGAAGAATATTATTATGATCGGTCCTACAGGTGTGGGTAAAACGGAGATTTCTCGTCGACTGGCCAATCTCTCCCAGTCTCCTTTCTTAAAGATTGAGGCCTCTAAATTTACAGAAGTGGGATACGTTGGTCGTGATGTAGAATCGATGGTACGGGATCTTACCGACCTGGCTGTCAACCAGATAAAGGCAGAAGAAGCAGAGAAGGTCCAGCTCAAAGCCAGGGAGATCGCCGAGGAACGCATTCTTGACCTTTTGCTCCCACCACCTCGAAGAGAAGAAAAGAGCTACAGTGAATCTCCGGAAAAGCCTTTAGGACTGGTAAAAGCGGATCAAGAACAAGAGAGTAGCACCAGGGACAAACTGCGCAGACTCTTAAAAGAACACAAATTGGATGAACGGATAGTCGAGCTCGAAACTACTCAGAGGGCTGCTCCTATCGTTGAAATCTTTTCAGCTGCCGGCATGGAGGAAATGGATATCAACATCAAGGATATGTTTGGCAACCTCTTCCCTAAAAAGTCACGCAAGAGGAAGGTGAAAATCTCGGAGGCCCTAGAGATTATTACTCAGGAGGAAGCACAACGGTTAATCGATATGGATAAGGTTACCAAACAAGCTATCACGAGGGTAGAACAGTCTGGTATCATCTTCCTGGATGAAATTGATAAAGTCGTGGGGAAAGACGGAACACATGGCCCCGATGTCTCACGGGAAGGGGTGCAAAGAGATCTGCTTCCCATTGTAGAAGGTTGTACCGTTACTACCAAGTATGGAATGGTAAAAACCGATCATATTTTATTTATTGCCTCAGGGGCATTCTACAGTGTAAAACCCTCTGACTTAATCCCGGAGTTGCAAGGAAGATTCCCCATTCGGGTAGAACTGGAATCCCTGGGCAAGGAGGAGTTTATCAGAATTCTTACCGAGCCCCAGAATGCCTTAATCACTCAATACAAGGCCTTAATGAAAACGGAGGGGATCGAGCTCACTTTTAAGGATAACGCCATTGCGGAAATCGCGGAATTAGCAGCTATTGTTAACGAAAGAACTGAAAATATCGGGGCGCGCAGACTCCATACCATTATGGAAAAACTCCTTGATGAAATCTCATTTGAGGCTCCGGATTTAAAAAAGAAGAAGTGTATCATCGATGCTCAATACGTGAAAGAAAAACTGAGTAATGTAGTGAAAGATGTAGACCTAAGCCGCTACATCCTTTAACTAAAAGTCTCTGATTTCCTTCAACTTATTGGTATCAAAATTTTTCATAGTGGCATTCGACTTACAAAATTCACATGGAATGGCCTGCCCCGTTAAATAGATTCTTCTTTGGAAAATCAAATTATAATGTTACTCAGGTCTTTTAAAAGTATGGGTGCTTAAAAAGTTTTTATTTAACGGGGTGAAAATAATGTTGTATTGCTGAAAATTCAATCCAACAGGTGAATAAAAAATAAGATTTTCTAAACACTAAGCCCATCTTTTAACCATTTAATTATTCCAATTGCTTAAGCTAAGTTCGTTCTTCATGGGTCTATCCTGATGCAAAAGTTAATTGACAAAGCCACCATCCTGATGGAGGCGTTGCCCTACATCCGCCGTTTCTACCAGAAGACTATTGTCATTAAGTATGGTGGACATGCCATGGCAGATCAAGAGTTGAAAAAAGATTTCGCCATGGACATCACTTTAATGAACTATATCGGGCTCAATCCTGTAGTGGTTCATGGAGGGGGCCCTCAGATAGAGGAAGTGCTAAAAAAGATGGGGAAATCTTCACGGTTTGTCGACGGCTTAAGGGTAACCGACGAGGAAAGCATGGAAGTTGTTGAAATGGTCCTGGTGGGGAAGATCAATAAGGAGATTGTTAAACTGATTAATCAACAAGAGGGAAAGGCAGTAGGGTTAAGCGGTAAAGATGGATCTTTAATCACCGCAAAAAAGCTTAGACTCTCCTCAACGCGATCTAAAACTACTAAAAGGAAAGTCAAAGATATGGGTCTGGTAGGTGAAGTGGAAACAATAAATCCCCATATCATTGAAACACTGGATAGAAACAAGTTTATTCCTGTTATTGCCCCTATTGGTGTAGGGAAAGGCGGAGAGACCTACAATATCAATGCCGATATGGTAGCGGGGAAAATTGCCTCTGCCCTCAATGCAGAAAAGCTAATTCTGCTCACCGACACAGCGGGGGTATTAGACAAGAGAAAAAAATTAATTTCATCCATGAACGAGAAGAAAACAAAGACACTGATAAAGAAAGGTGAGATTTCAGGAGGAATGATCCCCAAGGTAACCTGCTGTTTGCAGGCTTTAAAAGAAGGGGTGGCAAAAGCCCATATCATCGATGGAAGAATAAAGCATGCAGTTCTGCTTGAAATATTTACCGACGTAGGTATCGGCACCCAGATTACCGGATAAACCATGAACAAAGTTCCTATGGAAGAATTAATTAATAAATCAGAACAGTATATCTTTCCCACCTATACCCGCTTACCCATAGTCCTTACCAGGGGTGAGGGAATGAAGGTGTGGGATAGCGAGGGAAAGGAATATCTGGATTTTGTTTCGGGGATAGCGGTATTAAATGTGGGACACTGTCATCCCCGTGTCGTTGAGGCCATCAATCAGCAAAGTAAGTTACTCATGCACGTTTCCAACCTCTACTACTCCGAACCCCAGATTAAGCTGGCAGAGTTACTGGTGGCCCACTCCTTTGCTGATAAAGTGTTTTTCTGTAACAGCGGTGCAGAAGCCAATGAGGCGGCAATAAAATTAGCCCGTAAATTCTTTAAGGACAAGGAAGAACCTCATCGATATGAAATTATTACCATGGAGAACAGCTTCCACGGAAGAACTATGGCAACGCTTTCAGCTACCGCGCAGAAGAAATTTCACCATGGTGTTGAGCCCCTGTTAAGCGGTTTCAGCTACGTTCCTTTTGACAATGCTCAGGCAGTAGAAGGGGCAATCACTGATGATACCTGCGCGGTGATGATAGAACCCATTCAGGGAGAGGGTGGTGTAAACTGCCCTTCACCTGATTACTTGAAGCACTTAAGAGCTCTATGCGATGAACACAGACTGATTCTCATATTTGATGAAGTCCAGGTGGGAATGGGCAGGACCGGGAAGCTCTTTGCCCATCAACACTATGGAGTGGAACCAGACATCATGACCCTTGCCAAAGCCTTGGCCGGGGGAATGCCCATAGGAGCCATGCTGGCAAATAAAAAATGTGCCCCCAGCTTTTCCCCAGGCATCCATGCCTCCACCTTCGGGGGGAACCTGCTCTCTACTGCTGCAGGAGTGGCAACTATTGAGGCATTGCTTAATGAGAATATCCTGGATAACTGTCAAAAGATGGGAGAATACTTTCACTTAAAGCTATGCTCCCTCAAAGACAAACACCCCGCCATCAAAATGGTGAAAGGGAAAGGACTTCTCCTGGGGATAGAAATAAGTTTTGAAGGCGCAGATATAGTAACAGAGTGTATGAATAGAGGCATTTTGATCAATTGTACCATGGGAAACATACTGCGTTTTATACCTCCTCTTATCATTACGGAAAAGGAAGTGGACATTTTAATTGGAATCTTAGACGAACTTTTCACAAAAAAACAATTTTGATGTTATCGTAAAAAGTCTTTAACTGGACGACACAGCAAAAAAGATCCAGATGCACGGAAAAACGCGCGAATCTTTAGGAATGAGGCGTACTAAGGTGTACGTCGGAATGACTGAAGGTGAAGCGCAACGCAGCAGATGGGCTTTTTGCGAAGTCGTCAACTTTGATGGCGGATGAAGAGAGATCTACTAAGTTTAAATTCCATAAGCACGCAAGAGATTGAAGAGCTGATTGTCAGTGCCATAAGCTTGAAAAAAAAGCAGCAAGCTGGTGAGTCTTACCAACCCCTAAAGGGAAAAACACTGGGGATGCTCTTTGAAAAATCCTCGACCAGAACCCGGGTCTCTTTCGAAGTGGGCATGTTGCACTTGGGAGGTCATGCCCTTTATATGAATTGGAAGGATACACAACTAGGTCGAGAAGAATCGGCAGAGGATACCGCACAAGCCTTGTCGAGATACTTAGACGGTATGGTATTTAGGACTTTTTCTCAACAAACACTTGAGACATTTTCCAGCTTTGCAACTATTCCTGTTATAAATGGTCTCACAGATTTACTCCACCCCTGCCAGATACTGAGTGACCTTATGACCATTGTAGAAAAGAAAGGAGAGCTTAAGCAGCTAAAAATTGCCTATATAGGAGATGGAAATAACATTGCCAATTCCTGGATAAATGCCTCCCTCATATTAGGATTGAACTTTCATCTGGCATGTCCCCAAGGATATGAACCTGACCGAAAGATAGTAGAAAAAGCAAAAAAAGATGCCACCTCCAAAATAAAGTTCTCCTCTGATCCCTTTGAGGCCTGCCAGGATGCAGACATCATCAATACCGATACCTGGGTAAGTATGGGACAGGAGGATGAGCATCAAAAGAGACGGGAGGCCTTTAAAAA
>JAZFSJ010000075.1:0-5571 GCA_036446115.1 Thermodesulfobacteriota bacterium
GAAGTTTCCTGCATCTTTTCTAACGGGGTAAACGAAGACTGCAACCACCACATTAGACCATTAGCCTGGGTTCTATATGTGTTAAAACAATTTATGTCAAAAGTGTTATGTGGAAATTTCCTGCATCCTTTCTAACGGGGCAGTCGAAGAAACACGAAGACAAAGAAAAGCTTTTCTGTTGTCTTAGGTTAATCTTTAGTTATTTCCCTGGCTGAGTTACCTGTCCGGGCAGGTGGACAGGCGGCCAAGCATTCGCGTTCTTTGCACATGGAAAGTGGGAAGTTGGAGTGAGTGGTTACGAGGTGTGAGAAGGATTTTTTTAGGAACGATCGAAATTACGGATGTTAAACCCAGAATTTGCAGTAGCCATCTACTGCGGCTTGAAAATCCTTGCTGCAACGCTTGTTTCACGCTTTTACTCCTCAACATATTTATGAATATGCCTTCGTCGCAAAATCGCTCCAACTGCTCGTTTCGCTGCGGTTTTCTGCGCCTCGCCACGACGTCTACTGCAAAATCTGGGTTAAAATTCCAGTGTCTTTACCGCCCTGGGGAAAGGTATTACATCCCTGATATTCTGCATGCCGGTGACAAACTGTATGAGCCGTTCGAACCCGAGGCCAAATCCTGAATGGGGGACACTGCCAAAACGGCGAAGTTCAAGATACCACCAGTAGTCGTCAGGGTTAAGCCCGCATTCCCTAATGCGATTTTTGAGTTTGTCGTGATCTGATTCCCTTTCACTTCCGCCGATTATTTCACCAAGACGCGGTACCAGGACATCCATAGACCTCACCGTCTTATTATCATCATTTGATTTCATGTAAAAGGCTTTAATGTCCTTTGGGTGATCTATTAATGTCACAGGCTGATCATATATCTTTTCGGTAAGGAATTTTTCATGTTCACTCTGGAGATCCGTACCCCATTTAACAGGGAATTCGAAGTCTATATTTGCCCTGGTTAACTGTTCAACGGCTTCAGTATATGGGACCCGCTTAAAACTGCTTTTTGATATCTTTTCAAGGTTATCAATTATCCCTTTGCTTATTCTTGTATTGAAAAAGTCCATATCATCCTGGCAGTTTTCTAATATATAACGGAATATGTACTTAAGAAACTCTTCAGCAATATCCGTATTCAAATTCAGGTCACAAAAAGCCATCTCCGGTTCTATCATCCAGAATTCTGCCAAGTGCCGCGAGGTATTTGAATTTTCAGCCCTGAAGGTAGGGCCGAAGGTGTAAATATTTTTCATGGCACAGGCATAGGTTTCGCCTTCAAGCTGACCGCTTACGGTAAGAGAAGCCTTTTTACCAAAAAAGTCCTTTGCATAATCTATCTTACCGCCAGCCATGGGCGGGTTTTCAACAGGCAGGGTGGTGACCTGGAACATTTCTCCCGCCCCTTCGCAGTCACTTCCGGTAATAATCGGCGTGTGGATGTATACGAAGTCCCTTTCCTGGAAGAATTTATGTATGGCAAAACTCATGGCACTTCTTATCCTTGCAACAGCCCCAAAGGTGTTGGTGCGTGGCCTTAAGTGGGCAATCTCCCTTAAGAATTCAAACGAATGCCTTTTTTTCTGGAGCACATAATCTGGCGATGACTTGCCGATGATTTTAATCGCAGAGGCCTTCAATTCCACTTTCTGGCCTTTTGCAGGAGAAGGAATGAGATTCCCCGTTACTGAAACACTGCAGCCTGTGTGAGCATGTTTAACGATTGATTCGTAATCAGGGAAATTCTCTTCAATAATAACCTGAAGGTTCTTTATGGTTGATCCGTCATTAATTTCCAGAAAAGAAATTCCTTTTGAATCCCTTTCTGTCCTTATCCATCCGTCTACGGTGACTTCTTGTCCGTCTCCATCCATAAGCAGGATGTATTTGATCCCTGTTTTTTTCATGCGCTAATCCTTTTTTGTTTTGGTAATAAATTGGGAGACCTACTTTCCAAAATGATTTTGATAGACAGAGGTGATTTTGTCAAGATTATCGATTTCCAACATCTTAAGCTTTTCAGCTACAGGTGGCATCTCATCCTGAATGCGTGACATCATGGGTTCAAGGGCCTTTTTAACCAGCCTGACTACCAAGAAGGGGTTAAGGTTTGAGGGTAGTGGATTTTTGAAGAGGCCGTATAAATAGTTCAGTTCTTCTTCAGAAAAGATTAGACCAAAAGGTATGATCATCATAAAGTTGCGGTAATCATCAAATTCGGGGTAAGACCTTTTCCACCAATCAATGTAATTGAGTATCCCTTCTCGGTCCGGTTTATTATCCTTGAGGGCTGTGGTCACCGTATGGGCGGCTTTCCACCCGCACATGATAGAACCGGTGATCTCGGCCTCGCCAAACCAGGCAGAGTCCCCTACAAGCAGCACATTGTCTCTATAAGGTTCAGAAACGGGAGACCACAGGCTCCCGGCGAAATTTAACACCCGGCTCACTTTCACCTCAGAGAACCACCCTGAAAAGGTACTCTTTCTGGTGACAAATTCAAAATCCTCAGGGGTGGTAACATTGAACCAGTATTCGTCTTCAGCATAGGGGCTGGGGATGACCCAGAATGGCGTAGGGTGTGAAGCGTTTGGCTTGAAACAGTGGGCAAGAATGGCGGCCTCGGATTGTGGAATCTTAAGTCCTGTCACATAGTAGGTTATGCCCGGGGCAGGGCCATAGAATGTTCTATCTTTATTGAAACCCATGAGTTTGGCTATCCGGGAGCCGGTGCCATCGGCACCAATCACAAAGGTTCCCTCAAAAGCCTCACCACCTCCGGTAACCCTTGCCGCTTTTTCTGTCTTTTCAACCCCGTCTACATTAATTCCCGTAAATACCTCCACCCCATTTTTCACGGCGCCTTCCATTAATCCTTCGATGAGTTTTCCCTTATCATACACCAGAGAAAGCCTGCCCTCATCTCCTTTTTTTGTATTTTCCTTATAATCTCCGAATTCCAGTCTGGCTTTTCCGTCCGGGGCGTAGAAATGCCATGCGTAGAAATTACGGGTAGGACCGTTATAGTCTACGGTGAGCCCATTGACGGGAAAGATCATTTTCTTGCTCTGCTTATTGTAGTACATCCTTTCTGCAAAGTAATAACCGCTCTCAATTGCAAACATCATGGCACAGCCTCTGGTGATCTTGGCCGGGTTGGTCTTTCTCTCCAGAATTGCCGTCTTCAATCCATTTTCTCCGGCGGTCTTGGCTGCCATCGCTCCCCCGGGACCGGCCCCCACAATTACTAAGTCATACTTTTTTGCCATATTGTTAACCCTTCCCCATAATTTTTCGGACGCCACTGCAGATTCTGATTAGTGCACCCTTTTGGCAGACTTCCAGACACCAAAGACACTGTATACACCTATTCTTGTCAATTTTCAACTTTCCATTCTCTATGCTGATTTATAATCTCAGCAATAGTGCGGTCAACCGCTACTCCGTCTTTTCCTGCTATGATAAGGCCAAGGTTGTGAGGATTGCCAAAAGCCCCTCCTTTAATAAAAGATTTCACGTTGGTTTTTAAACATCTTAACAAAACGGAACAGAGTAATTAGTAGTATCTTTTTATAAAGTCAAGTGTTTGTTGAGGTCGGATTTTTTCTTGACAATGTTAAGTAAATAAATTATGTTTCAAAATTATGTTTTAAATAAACATAATACAAAATTAACTTTACATTGAAGAAAGGAGGAAACAAGAATGAAGAAGAAAGGGATTTTGAGGTGTGCGGCGTTTTGCTTCTTGCTGGTGTTGTTTACGGTGCCCAACGTCAGTGCGGGATTAGAAAACATGGAAATTATCAAGTATAATTTTGATATTGACGCCGGTCCCCGAAGTCAGTGGTACCCCTGGGTCACATACAATTCTATTGATAACGAATTTATGGCCACCTGGCGTTCGAGCGGGAGACAGAGAATCGATTGCGAGGAAGGTGATGACTATGAATGTCAAAATAGCTTTCATATCATCCACGGCCAGAGGGTTTCGCCGGCCGGTGAGATATTGGGAAACCAACTTCAATGGAGTGAACCCGTAATAGGGTGGGCCCAGGTGCCCAGAATCGACCATAATTTTATTTCCAACGAGTACCTGTTGGCTTATACCCTTGGAACATTGGCAGGCAGCGGTTGGGATGCGGGATGTGAAACGCACATAGCAAAAATGAATAATGTAGGAACCATCCAGAACGGACCTTACCCCTTGTATGAAAGAGGTGAGGATGGAAATGCGCTCCTTCCGGTAGTCATTTTCAATCCTATAAATCGAGAGTATCTGATGGTAGTTACTGACCGTGACGTATTTAACGATTATTCAAATGACGTTGGGTATATTTTAGATGAAAGTGGGAATCCGGTCCATGGACCACTTGAGGTTGGAAATGCGGTGGGCGATACGTGGGCTCCAATGGGTGTCCATAATCCCACCAATAACACCTATCTCGTTGTCTGGGAAGACTTCAGGAATGTGGAAGACTGGACGCAATCATGCGATATTTATGGGGCGCTGCTGGACGCTGATGGAAATATGATTAAGGAAATCCCCATAAGGGATGACGCCGGCATGGAAGACGAGGGAGATCAAAGGGTCCCCAACGTTGCCTACAATCCGGATAAGGATGAATTTTTTGTCGTCTGGGAAGTTAAAAAACTCTCGCTTGATGAGCCGGGCATAATAGGATCAGGTCTCGTGGGAGCTTTTATTGATCCGGAGGGGTCTTTGAAAGGATCGGTGTTTACTGTTCACGATGTGCCCAGGATTCAACACTGGCCTTCTATGGTATATGTCCAAGAGGAGAAAAAGTATTTTATCTCGTGGTCTGATACCAGAAACGATGGTCTCCCCCCTGGAGATCCCTGGTATTTTTCAGACAAGATGGACATTTACGCTGGCTGGTTTGATGACACCGGGAATCTCGTAGGGGATGAAATTGCTCTTTGTGATTGTGACGGTAACCAGTCGAGTGGCGTCGTGGCTTATAACCCGCTTATGAAAAGGTTTCTCGTTACCTGGTATGACAGAAATGCTTTGAACGATTGGGGTATCGTAAATCCTGACCCTACAGATCCCTTTGGTGAAATTCCCTCTGACGTCAGGGCTACCATCTATGGAGCCCCTTCTTTCCTTACTGGGCGTGTTGTTGAGAAAGGGACAGAGAACCCGGTGGAAGATGCCTTAGCGCTGGTTATTGGGCCTTCACTTCCTGTCTTGGAAAAAACCAACGTGGGGGGCTGGTTTAATATAGTGGAGAATTCCCATCCAGCGGGAACTTATCTGGTTGTGACATTCAAGCTCGGCTGTTTACCCGCCATGCAGATTGTGAATTATACAGGTGACCATCTGCAGGAGACGATAGAGATGAACAAGTTGTGGTAAAGATTAATTCCAGCAATTGATGATCTTCAAAGGATAGTTTAATTGAAAAGGCAGGAGCTTAAAATAGCTCCTGCCTTTTGTGTTTGACAATATATCAGGCTGGTATAAGTCATTTTTGAAGTGAAGGGGAAAAGTGGGAACATGGGAACATGTTTCAGTTGACAGACAACGGATTATTTTCTATTCTTATCT
>JAZFSJ010000076.1:0-2751 GCA_036446115.1 Thermodesulfobacteriota bacterium
CTTCCTTAGATGACCGGCAGACCAAGTTCTTATCAGAAGCCCTATAAAGCAAACACCCAAACCGGTTGAAAACGATGTGAGATCGGGCCTGGCAAAAATAATTGCCAGGATAAGACCGATAGAAGCAGCCCTTACTCTCCATCTGTATGCTAATTTCTCTAAATTGAATTTAGGCATTCTCTTTCAATAATTGATGGCTTAAGGCAGCAACTTCTTGCGGAGTTATTTTTTTAAGACATTCGATAGTAGGACATTTCCTTTTATAACAATTACTACATTCCATTTTATGAATAGCCACTTTATCATAAGGGCTAAAAGGTCCGTTTCTTCGGGGATTTGAGGGACCGAATATGCCGACAACGGGTCGAGAGAAAGCACATGCAACCTGGAGAGCAAATGTATCTCCGCTTACGAGTAGAGAGGATTCTTTAATCAGAGCCATAACTTCCTGCAGAGAAAGGAAAGGCGCCAGAGGGACTTGAGTCTTTTTATGAACTTGGGAAGCCAGCGCTTTTTCCTCTTCATTTCCCCATAAAAGAAGGGGAAAAAATTCTTTCGTTTTCATAATCTCGATTAGCTCTATCCATTTTTCAGGGAACCATCTTTTTGTTTCCCAGGCAGCGCCCACATTAAAAAGAACGAGCTTTTTCTGCTCATCGTAGCCTGTTTTTCGAAGTTTTGTTTTGACTGCTTCCGATATTTCTGCGGGCAAAACCAGAGGGAATTCATATTGTTCCTCTTGTATTCCTACCCTGGTCAAAAGCTTCAAGTTTTTGCTTATGACATGTATGGTTTCAGGTATTTCCTCGAGCTTTTCTGTGTAAAAAAGAGAGGCCAGAGGTTCCCTCAGGTTTTTCCGATGGAAGCCGGTTCTTTTTTTAGAGCCAGAGATGAAAGCAATAAATCCGGATTTTGCTAATCCTTGAAAGTCAAGGGCGATCTGGTTCTCGTCCTTAAGTTCTCTTTTGAGGCGGGAAATTTCTGTCCAAAATTTTCTTCTATTCAGGCGCCATCCCTCAGTATGAGCAACGATAATCTTATCGATCCCAGGGACAAGATCTAGAATATCACGTCCTTTGTCCTCTACAACCCAGGATATTTTAGCTTCAGGGAAGCTTTTTCTTAAGGCAGAGAAAGCGGGAAGAGTATGGATGATATCTCCCAGCGAGCTGAGCCGGATAATAAGGAAATTGTCCATAGCGTAAATTCAGGTTTTATTCTCTGTCTGTTATTTTAGAGGCGATCTCTTTAATAAGCTGCGAAGTGGATTTTATTTTTGGCCCTCCTGTTATGGCAATCGTTCCGCCGTATCCTTTGACTGTCTCCTTTTCAGGGACTGTTTCTTCTGTGTAATCCGAGCCTTTTGCATGGATATCGGGCTTGAGCGCAAGAAGGACTTTTTCCACATTGGGCTCGTCAAAAAAGGTGATGTAATCGATAAAGTAAAAAGAGGAAGCGATGTCCGCTCTTTCTTTCTGGTTAAGGATGGGTCTTCCTTCTCCTTTAAGCTTGCGAATTGAGGAGTCGCTGTTCAGAGCCAAAACCAGAATATCTCCTTTTTTCTTAGATTCTTTCAGATATCTTATATGGCCAACGTGAATCAAATCAAAGCAGCCGTTAGCCAGAACAACTTTTTGCCCCCTTTTTTTATGCTCTTGGATAATTTTTGTTAACTGAGAAAGTGTGTATAGTTTTTTCAATTTTAAGAAACGATATTCTTCTTGAGTTCTTGAACACTTAACGTGGCGGTGCCTTTTTTCATGACAACAATATCGCCGGCATAGTTGGCAAGCATAGCAGCCTCTTTGAAAGTTGAGCCGCAGGCTAAGGCCAGAGTGAAAACACTTATGACTGTATCCCCGGCTCCTGTGACGTCAACGATATCGGTCGTGCCACAGATGGAGATGGAGAAAGGAGCCTTCTTCTCTTCGAAGAGAACCATTCCTTTGGAACCTCTTGTTATAAGCAGGGCTGGAGACTGAGTTTTTCTTAAAAGGAGCCTTCCAGCTTGTTTAAGGAGTTGGTTATCATCATTTATCTCGATCTGGAGGGCTTCCTCAACCTCGGGTTCGTTTGGAGTTGAGACAGTAACACCTTTGAAATTCAGGAGCCGGAAGCGGGAATCAAGGGTTACAGGGATGTTTTTTTTCTTAAAACTGGGGAGGGTATGGTTAAAAAGATCCTCTTTGACAGTAAAATAATTGTAATCAGAAATGAGAAGGGCGCTTATTTTCTTTTGGGCATCTTTGAGAGTCTTCTGAATTTTTTGTTTTAACTCGTTGCTGTCAGGGACTTTTCCTTCTCGGTCAATCCTTAAAATCTGCTGTTTTTTTGCAGTCTCTTCGCCAGCCAGAATTCTGGTTTTAATCGGGGTATTATATTTTTTTTCTTGGATTAAGTATTCTGTGGAGACTCCTTTCTTTTTAAGAATTTGGAGGATTCTTTGCCCTGAGTCATTCGAGCCCACGACACCTATAGGATAAGGATCTGCACCTAAAGCTTTGAGGTTGAGGACAGAATTTCCAGCTCCGCCGAGGGAGAATTCTTTTTTTTTATAGTCGAGGATAAGAACAGGAGCTTCCCTTGAAATGCGTCTCGTATTCCCAAAAATGTATTCGTCCAGTATGAAATCTCCCCAGACTGCTATTTTTTTCCGGGCGAAATCGCCAACAAGACGAAGTAAATTTTCCTTTTCTTTATTCACTGAACCACAGGCAAGATTTTTATCAGAAATGAGATAAAAGGTCAAAT
>JAZFSJ010000077.1:0-2042 GCA_036446115.1 Thermodesulfobacteriota bacterium
GGTTTCACTTATAGGGTTTTCTCTTTACATCACATGAAGATTTCCCACGTTCCACATAAGAGCCAAGATCAGGTTCCAGCCACCTTTATGCCGGACGCCACCCAGGCAGTAAACAGGTTTCCCCTGAGCTTATCCTGGAGACCTGCAAGAACCCCAGTTTTGACGCCATCTCTGATATTTCGACACCTCATCAATGGTTCGCTTGCGCTCATCTCCTTGATCCCTACCTGACACGGTCTTTGCCATGCCTTTCCCTTAACGCTCACCACAACGGCTCTTTACCGATGCAGCTTAAGGTGGTTTGAAGCCTGCTCCTGCAAGCCGACTCCGAGGGGCCCACCCTCATCTTCTGTGCAGTTACGCACACTTTATATTAAAAGTGCGCTCGTGGCGCACTTGGAGATACCACAAATTTTATAACTCCACAGAAGCCTGTGGTACATAGCAGGTATCCAAACATCTCACAAAGTTCAGATACAACCCCATATGTCAATTCCTATTGAATAGCAACCCTTGAAGAAGCGCAAACATACATCTGGTATCGTCAAGATGTGCAACTCGAGCTGAACTCAAGAATAGGGTAATTATCCTAAAATCCGGCTCCAACAGATAGATTCTGAACCTTGGATATATTAGAAAAAAACGGCAAGCAATGGATAGTCTTATCTACTTTTTCAGTGAGACAAATGTGGCGGCACCGATGTAATCCTCATATTTCTTTAAGGCTGAACGCATAGCCAATAGACGCATACGGGCGGCTCGATAAGTGATCAGTTTGCCGACAATACGTAAAGCCCCAAAAAAACCTTCGTCTTGAATCAACCTGCCAGGGGTTAAGAGGTGAACGGGCGCCGTGTGGTGCTCCCTAACTTCAAACCCTTCTTTCTCAAGGGCCTGCATCCATTCTGATATGGTGAACGGCGTAGCGCCCACTTTGGTAGCAGCAGAAAGTGCCTGTGCGATTTCGTCCCGCTTTAAGTCGTCTATATCATCGGGCTTAAGATAAGCTTCATGGAAACCATAACGTCCGCCCGGCTTTAAGATTCGCGCCGATTCGGCGATAATCCGTTGCTTTGTATCATTTGGCATCATGTTCATCATAGCTTCTCCGTAAACAACCGAGCAGCTGTTATCTGGCAGGCCGGTTTCCTCTGCACTGCCCAACAGACATCGTTGGTTGCTGCCATATAGGTATTTGGAAACCAATTCTACCAAATCTTGATCCCGCTCAATAGCCGTGTAACGAGCCGGCTGATAGCTCAAAACTAATTTCGCAGTGTCGCCGGTTCCGGGGGCAAACTCTACCACCTCGTCTGTGGTGTCTATATTGAGCATCGCCAACATTTTTCTGGTCAGTTCAATTCCTCCTGGCCGCAGTACCCTTTTTCCCAACTGAATCAGAAGGGCGTAAATTGGCATTGTCGCAGGATCAGAAAAGCTAATTTCTGGAGCAGCCTGATTTTTGGACTTTCCTTTCATCATCAGCTCTCCTTGTTAAAAAGGACCTTGTTAGTTTTACAATCAACCATCTAATTCCTAAAATGTTCTTTACCTGGCAACGGGCCATAACGGGTAATTCCAAAAGATCACTGACACTTTTGAGACATTTAATTGTCACCTTATGGTAGACGCTATCCCCTGTCATTGACGTAAGTCAAATATCCCTCTTTTTTTTGAATGATCGAATTGTAGAGATATTGAGATTATCCCACGATAATGGGTCTATTGAAATGGTTTGCTTTCTTGCCAGTATCGTAACTCACTGAAAATGTTATATATCAGATGGATATCACAAAATTATGGGTGATGTCAAATGTTCAAATACATAGCAGTTATCGGTAACGCTGAGCGTGAGCAGCGGCCCAAATGAGTGTCAAACTTGCACGGCCTTTACGTAAAATCGCTATCTTCACGCCGTCTGCTCCACGGTTTTGTTATCCTTAGTAAAAAGCTTAAAGTTTATTAGAAAGTACTATAAATTTGCTTAGAAGGTTAGTAATAAATTCGCGCTCAAGCCTGGCGCCCTGGGGTCGGGCCACAGT
>JAZFSJ010000078.1:0-2877 GCA_036446115.1 Thermodesulfobacteriota bacterium
TAGGATAATAAAGAAGGAGAAAGGTGTTTCCCTGCTGCCGGAAGATGATAAATAAATGAGTGGGTTTATTAATTCTGTAATCTTCTGTGTAGTTCTGTGGCTAAGGATTTTTATCTCATAATATCTCACTTAAAAAGTGGAGGATATGACCATGCAGAAAAAGACAGGGTTGAAAAGTTTTTGGATTCTTGTATTGTTTTTAGTCTTTCTGTTAAATCTCAGTTTAAGTCATCTAGCAATAGCTCAGGAAAAATCGGAACCCACTCCCTGTCCAAAGCCTTACATAAAGCTAATCAAACCCGGTTTGGCTAAAGCGGGACAACAGGTCATCGTTAGGGGGCGCCGATTTGGTCCGGAGGAAAAAAAGGGTGAAGTGATTTTCCCTCCAGGCGTAAGTGCTAAAATCATCTCCTGGAGAAACAGCAGGATTACCGTTGAGGTCCCGTCCGGGGCAAAGACAGGTAAGGTAGTGGTGAAGAATCAGTGTGCAGAAAGTAATGGTGATTTTTATAAGATAGCTGAGTGAGGACAGGTTATTAAAAAACTCACCCTATGGATAAACTTAGTGTTTCCATAGGGTGAGAAATTTAGTCACAATTGTGTTTTAGGATTAAACTTTTAGGTACCCTCTAAAAGAAATTCATTGAGCATTTTTTCAGCGATTTCCTGACCACTGACATTATAGCTCCCGGCAGCTATTTTTTTTCTTAAAAAGGATACTTTTTCTTCCCTTATATCTGGCGTATTCTGGATAATCTCTCTTATCTTGTTGAGATAACCAGCTTTTTCTGAAAGCTTCACCTTTTCACCTGATAACTGACCGTTTTTATTGGTATTTTCTTTAAGTGGTGTGACTTTCTGATTGTTTGATACTTGCTTTGTATAATTTATGATGTTCTGATTGTTTTTGCCGTCTGAAATCTTCATTTTTCGCCCTTTTTCCTAATATTCCTTTTACATTTTGACACCTATGTTAACACGTTTTTTCGTAAAAATCAAGTATAAAATTCTCCGGGTATGACAACGAAAAATGTGTTGACAATCGTCCTTCCTTCATATAATTCTAAATTAAATTTTATATAATAGAATAGCCTAATAAGGGAAGATGGTGAGAATCCATCACTGCCCCGCAGCTGTGAGTGGGAACGAAATCTTCATAGAGACCACTGTCCTTTAAAGACTGGGATGGGAAGGTAGGAGAGAGTAGGAAGATCCACAAGTCAGAAAACCTTACCAGCGGCCTTAAGGCCTTCCGAGGAGAAGGGGACTGGTTTAGAAATTGTTTTTTTATAACCCCATCTCCCCGAAAGGAGTATGGGGTTTTTGATTATACACGATCTGGGCCTCTCAACAGGCTTTGCCTAATCGCTCAAAATCTTTTAGATTGCGAGCAATTAAGAGTGATTACTAATGGATATTTTTTCACAACTTTTAGTTTTGGGAATTAATTATCAGAAGGCACCGGTTGCAGTCAGGGAGCAACTTTCATTTTCAAACTCGGAATTGGAAGAGGCACTTAACTGTCTTCTCAGTCTCGATGGAATTGAGGGAGGAGTCATTCTCTCTACCTGTAATAGGTCGGAGATTTACGTGAGCACCCGTTCTCATCATTTTACTTTTGAGCTGTTGAAACAGTTCCTTGTTGATTTTCGAAAAGTTGAGCTTGAGGATTTTTCACCTTATTTTTACTGTTTGAAGAATAGGGATATAACTGAACATCTGTTTAGAGTATCTTCAGGCCTGGAATCTCAGGTGTTGGGAGAGAATGAGATCCTGGGCCAGGTGAAACGCGCCTATTTTGAGGCAAAGGAATGCAACGCTACTGATATCACAATAGAACGAATATTTGAAAAGGCTATCAGGGTAGGGAAAAAGGTAAGGAAGGAGACCATGATAAGTCAAGGAAGCACTTCTTTAAGTAGTATGGCTATCAAATTGGCAGAAAAGAAATTTAATCTTGAGGATAAAACAATTCTACTTGTCGGTGTCAACAAAATCAATGAACAGATTGCCCGCTATCTCAATGAGCGGAATATCCAAACGGTAATTGTTGCCAACCGCACCTATGAAAAAGCAGTTAGAATTGCCCGGTATCTCGGTGGGAGGGCTATTCATTTTGATCAATTCAAAAAGGAACTTCACAAGGTAGATATCGTCATTAGTTCTACGGCTGCTCCTCACCTCATTTTAAAGAAGGAAGAACTGAAGGAGTCGTTAAAACAACATGACAGTGAACTACTGCTTATTGATATGGCCGTTCCCCGGGATGTTGATCCTGGCATTAAAGATTTGAAAGGGGTTACACTCTATGGCCTTGATGATTTTAATCAGGTGATTAGAGAGAACATTGATAAAAAGGAAGAAGAAGCACTGAAGGCTGAACACTTAATCAATCAAGCGGTAAAAAAGATAAACTTCCTTATAACACCACGCACCAGTTCTTACCAAAGCGTCTCGGAATCTCTATAAATTATCTAAATTTAATGGGTGTATCTAGGCTAGAATTTTTGATTCCAAAATATCAAAGCAACAACAGTATTTCCAAGCAAATCGCACCAAGGCGGGCCATCATTTCAGTACTTCAATATTCCAATTGTAAGCGAAGCGAACTACATATATGAGGCAACACTCTCACCATAAAAAGTCCCGGATGCTCTACAGACAATCCCTTAAGTGCATTCCCGGTGGAGTAAACAGTCCCGTGAGGGCTTTTAAGGCTGTGGGAGGAAGTCCGGTTGTAGTCACCAGGGCAAAAGGGGCTTACCTTTACGATGTTGATGGAAACAGGTACATAGACTATGTAGGTTCATGGGGACCGGCCATTTTGGGGCATGCACATCCCCAGGTAGTAAAAAAGGTCCGGGCGGCGGCAGAGAG
>JAZFSJ010000079.1:0-6949 GCA_036446115.1 Thermodesulfobacteriota bacterium
GCCGTGTGTATAGAAAACAAGGTGCAGTTACTACACAACGACAGAGACTTCAACCTCATCGAAAATCACTTCAGCCTGCGTGTGCTAAAGTAACCTACCACCCGTAAAACAAGGGAAAGAAAAGGGGTCACATTACCCTTTACAGCGTAAGCCGGCTGGAGAAAAACTAATTAAACTGCCTCGGGTCGGTGGGTTGCATCACCGGTATATGTGGAAAGAAGCTGCTTAAAGACAGTACATGGTAAATCGTGAATGGATATATCTTTAAAAGCCCGTCTTGAATAACAGCCTTATTCTGTTCTTTTTCCTCCCTTCTAGAAAAGGGGGCAGGTCTGCTTTTGGCTCATTTGATTAAATAAGTTGCCTCACTCACAAAATTCATCTATAAAAAAACCCAACTTCTAATCCACCCGATATGTCGACCCGCTCGTTGGTATAGCTCAGACCTCGCTCACGATAGGTGATTTTACTGTGGATAACTTGAGCCATTTCGTGTAAATTAGCAATTAATGAACTAGAAAAAATCCAAAGTAAACGCTCAGTCGACAACTGACAACCGAAAACTGATTCCAATCAAAACTTAAGTAAGCCTGTTTTCTGGAGAAGAATGGTCAAAACAGCAAGGGGAGTGATGTATTTTACCAGGAAATGCCAGATATCATAGAAGTGAAAGGTATTCTCAATCCTCTTAATCTCAGCCTCTTTCTCACCATGGGTCAAGATCCAACCCGCAAAAACAACAATAAAAAATCCTCCTATCGGCAACATATAGTTTGTTGCTAAAAAATCAAGAGAATCAAAGATATCCCTCTTCCCGAAGAGGGTAAAGCCTTTCAAGACATTTCCGGAAAGGGCTGAAGGGATGCCCGCAAGGAAAATAACTATACCCATGGTAAAATCTGCCTTTTCCCGTGACCAGTTAAGTTCATCAATGAAAAAGGACACCACCACCTCTAAAAGGGAAATGGCTGAGGTAATTGCGGCAAAAGCAACCAAAACAAAGAAAGAGATGGCTACAATCTGTCCTCCCGGCATACGGGCGAAGACCTCAGGAAGGGTAACGAAAAAGAGACCCGGACCCACCTGAGGGTCAACGTGGTAGGTAAACACAATAGGAAATATCATCAGCCCCGCCATCAGGGCACAAACGGTGTCTAGAGCAACTATTTCCAGAGCCGAACTGGAGATATTGGTCTCTTTCTCAAGGTAACTTCCGTAGGTAAGCATAGCGCCCATTCCCAAACTGAGTGAAAAAAAGGCTTGTCCTAAGGCTTCCAGAATACCGGCACGGGTTAGTTTCGAGAAATCCGGTTTAAGCATAAACCGCACCCCCTCACCAGCCCCGGAATACATCAAAGAGTTAATCATTAAAACAGTAAGGATAATGAGAAGTGATGGCATAAGTACCTTGCTCCACTTTTCAATACCTGAGATAACACCACCCCGCACAATAAAAATAGTTATCAACATAAACAATCCATGCCACCCTATCTGTTCGAGCGGGCTGTTAAGAAAATCCTCAAAGACACCCTCGGCAGTTCCCTGACTAAAAAAATGAAAAGTTGACTCCCAAATATATTTTAGTATCCACCCCCCTACTACACTATAGTAGGAGAGAATAGTGAATCCTGCCAGAACTCCCAGCCATCCTACCAGGGGCCACCATTTGCTCTTTCGCAGTTTTTTAAATGCACCCACAGGGCTCCTTTGAGCACTTCTCCCGATAATAAATTCGGAAATCATGATAGGGATACCTATAACAATTACAGAAATAATGTACGCGATTACAAACGCTCCTCCTCCGTACTGACCTGCTTTGTAAGGAAATCTCCAGATGTTTCCCAAGCCGACAGCAGAGCCAGCAGCAGCTAAAACAAACCCCAGTTTCGAAGCCCAGTGATCTCTACCCTGAAACTTCTTTAATGCCATAATCGTAATCCCCGTTACCTGTTATCAGTTTTCAGTTGTCGGTTGAATTATCCAGTGAAGTAATTTCCGAACCCTGTTTCAATTATTTAAGAGAATCAGATCCGATTTAATATTAGTATTATTATTCGCCAGGATGTCAAGATAAAATAGAAAAACATAAATTATTGTCATACATTATAAATACGCCTAATATTTATCTATTTAAAAATTGAACTGATTTTGATAGGCAGTTAATTATCTTTGTGTGCAATAAAGCCCCTCAGTAGTAATCATGCTGGGGGGTGTCTCTCTTAAATTTAGCTTATTTATTGGCGAGGTTCATAGCAGTAAGTTAAAGAAATTATGCTCCTCAATTTGCGCATGTTTATGCTAGTAGTCTGGTTTTTCAAACTGAATAGGTGGGATATTATCTATAGTGCTATGCTACCCGCGCTCAGGTAGATTGAGGGGTTCGATCACTTTCTTGGTAACTACCAGGGGTCTATAGCGCACCTATCATAAGTATTGTTATCTTCGTGAGAGCAATAGACTGTCGCAAAACTAATGTCGCCTGTTGTAGTAAGTGTCGGTTCGCCAACACCTGCAACAAACCCTGAATTATCACTAATGCTACCTGGCCCTACAACTAATTCAGCGACTCCCAAATTATCATAATTCGTTATACTATTACTGCTTTCATTATGTTTACTACGATAAATAGATAATAAACCGTTTCGATGAAATCAACTCCTTTCTGTCGACATAAATCTTTGATGCTTTCGCCGAACCTACGTCTAACTTTACCATAAAGCCTTTTCTTGCGATACTTCGGCACCCAAACAATATGAAATTTACATTCCCATCTTACATGTGCTAAGCTTTGATATTCTCTCACGCTAACCTCCTTTTCTACCTTCCCTTCGTGACCCTCGGTAAGGAGGTTAGCACGCCTGACCGGCAATGCCTATTAGGATCACACCAGCTGAGCTGGTGATTCAACGTGATTAATTATTAAGGATATACAGCAAACAAACCACAAGGAGGGGCTTAAAAGGAGAAAACGGCAACCATAAAGGAGGGGTATCCTAAAAGAATGGTCACCGTTTCTCATTATACAGTGGATACTGTACATTTAATGGATAACATATATTATTCTAAGTCGCAAGGGAGGAAGGGGAAGAAAATAAAGTGGAAGAGAGAAGAGAACATAAGCGGTTTTCCGTACAATAAATGGGCTATGGGATACAGCCTATTTTCTAGAAACCATAGGCTCACATTCCACATTGTAAGTGCTACTCTCACAATGACAACTTTCTCTTAACGATCAGGTTTCAAGGCTGGCGAGCTTCTTAATCCCAAGCTTCATAGGCAGAACAAAGGCAAGCACATTTAATACTAACGCCATAGAAAGAAGAACGATGATCTCTGTTAACTCCCATCCAGTTAAAGGAACACTCCGAAGTTTTGACATGAAAAAGAGGTACACAGGACGTGCCTCCAGGACAACCACCAGACCGATAAAGGAAACTGCCACAATCATATAAATCATACCACCAAAACCCGTTGTAATCTGCGAAACATTTTCCACTTTGAATCGAGGAAAGTAGGTACCCAAGCCTATGCCTAGACTGGTAATGCCAAAGGTCATACACCCTATGGTAATAACCGAAAGCCATATCATGAAATCGGATGCATTCATCAATATATCAGTAGTGATGATTAAAATTTCTGCTGGAATCAACAGGAAGAAGAAACTTATCCAGAACTTGCTCCACAAAAGTCTGCGCATTTCCAGAGGCGAAGACCTTAAAATCCAGAAAGATTTTCCTTCCAGGCTGATGCTGGGAAAGGTGAAACGAACCGCAAGGGCAGAAATTACAAAGGCAGCTAAACCAAGATTAATGAAAGAAAGCAAATTCTCAAGATAAAAGGTAGGCATGGGTGATTTTTCCAAAGGAAGCACACTAAAGTTGTATATGTAGATGGTAATGAGAGCACAAATAAGAAACAATTGAGGCCATTGGTTAGTATCACGCAAAAAGGTTTTGAGATCCTTAAGAACAACCGCCCGAGCCTGTGCGGAAAAAGGTTTAAGCAGTTTTTCTAACAAACGGTTAACAATTTTCGATCGAGACAACTTGGCTGACTTAGCCTCTTGAGCTTTTGACCAGGCATCATAATAAATCCTCTCAAAAATCCACTCCCCTATCACTAGAAATGCCAATCCCGTACTCCAAAGCAGGAAGACAAAAAAGAGCACATCTTCAACACCACCAAAAAGAAAAGGTGAAATAGCGTTGGTTGCCCACTGACTTGGAAGAAGGGGTGAAGTCGGAATTTTCAACTCTGAGATGTAATCCATTACCAGGTAGAAGCTCTCCGGATTCACAAATCTTTCCGGTTGAAGAAATCGCACAAATAAAAACACTCCCCCAACAAGTAAAATAGATGCGATTAGGATAATATCTTTCAATCGACGAGCCGGAAAAATGTAGACCAAAAGGAGTATCAGTACAATTCCTAGGGCAGCTGATATCATTAAAAAAGGGACGATTACCCCTATCAGGGTAAGATAATAGAGGAGTGAAGCCTTATAGACCAAACCGTAGGCCAGAAAGACTGGGAAACTAAAAAAGAGGACGGTCCAGGAGCTATTGACTATATTTTCAACAAACCTGCTTGTATAGAGACTTCCCCTCGACATGGGGAGAGCATTAAGCAGTTGCAAATCATCAGACAAAAAATAGGTAGAAAGTGCCGTAATCACGTTACTAAAAATCAAAAGAGAAAAGAAGGTAAGAAAAATCATGGCAAGCAGCTTAGAGGCCAGAAGGGCGCCAATAAGCTCGATGCTGGAAAAATAGCTCAATACCCTGAAAAATATCAGAAAGGTTCCACACCAGAAAAGCAGACCTATGGTAAAGAATATTACGAAGTGAAAAAGCTTTTTCTTATCATCCTTTTTCGAAGAGTTCTTATATGAAAGTAATTTTGCGGTAAGGAGAAGAATAATTTTTCTCATAGCACGTCTTATAACTTCAAAGATTCAACCACCTTCTTAACTTCCTCCCCACCGGTAAGTTTAAAGAAGATGGACTCCAACTTTTTGCCTTCACTTCCAGATTTTTCCTTTAACTCCTTCATATTACCTACAGCTACGATTTTCCCCTCTAGAATAATCGCAATACGGTCACATACCTCTTCGGCAATTTCCAGGGTGTGGGTTGACATGAATATTGTTTTACCCTCATCACAATATTCTCTGAACACTTCCTTTACCAGCTTGGCACCTTTCGGATCAAGCCCCACCATGGGTTCATCAACAATAACCAGTTTTGGATGATGAATGAAGGCAGATACCATTACCAATCGTTGCTTCATGCCATGTGAAAAACTTTCAATCAGCTCATCCTGCCAACCTGTAAGACCGAATAGCTCTAAGAGATTTTTCATTTTTGCCTCAACCCCATTTGAGGAAAGATTATACAGGCCAGCGATGAATCTTAAAAATTCTAATGCAGTCAACTTCTCATAGAGAAAAGGTCGATCTGGAATAAATCCCACTACCTCTTTGGCTTGATTGGCATGTTCTGCCAAATCCCATCCATCGATAATCACCTTTCCGCTGGTAGGTTTAATCAGGCCTGCCATCATCTTAATGGTGGTGGTTTTCCCCGCTCCGTTAGGGCCCAGGAAGCCAAAAATCTCACCCGGGTCCACCTTAAGATTAATCCTATCAACTGCTGCGAATCTTCCAAACTGTTTGCTAAGATCTATCAATTGAATCATGTGTAATCTAACACCTCCAGTTTCAGCACGCCTATTAGCTTAATGATCTCAAGTTGCTTATCTAACCCGCCTTCTACAAATCGGATATGGGTTGCATCCGCAGGAAGTTGGTTCATGGTAGGATCCACACTAATCCATCTCCCCACAAAAACATCTGACCACGCATGATAATAGAAACTTCCCTGATTATAGACAATACCAGCACAGAGTTTACTCGGTATGCCTACAGACCTGCAAAGTGCGACAAAAAGTGTCGCATGCTCATTACAGTCCCCCACTTTCACTTTCAAGACATCCAAGGCACTGGGAATACTAAGAGTAGGTTTCTTTTCAATATTCTGATATACCCACATATTAATAAGATTAACCGCTTTGAGTGCATCTTTCTCATTACTAATGATTTCTTGTGCCTTCTTTATAATCGTTTTATTATCGCTTTGAATAAAGGGAGTTGGGTCAAGGTATTTCAGCAAACTACCCCTGTGGGGAATGGAATAGGAATCTACCCCTGACATCTTCTCCTTAAAAATTTCTAAAACATCACCCTTAAGCTGCTGCCTTCCCTGAGAGATATTGAATTCCTTAAGGTTAATATTCCCCAATCTTACCTTAAGGTAGGAAGGGTTCTTTAGAGTAATGGGCTTGTTTACAGAAATAGCGCTGGCTGCAATGATATCCTTTGTCGTCTCACTCCAGTTTTCACTGAGGGCATCAGCCTTACTTTCCTTTATCAGGATCAAGCCGAGTGGACTCTCTTCTTTTATAGTATTGCCTTCCTCATCAAGCCATGATCTTATCGTAATTCCCTTGAAAACACTCTTAATTCGATAGCACTCAATTTTTTTGTCTCTTAAGAGAACCTTCTCCTTACCCTCGACAACCATCTCAATGGGAGTATTACTCATAGTGGAGGGATCAAAGAGGATTTGTCTAAATCGATTACCTACTGCCAAACCCTGAGCAAGCAGTAGAGGTTTGATAGCACTGGCAAGGCAGGGGACTTCCTTAAGAGGGATAACGTTACGATTAATACTTGCACCAGAAGAAATTTCCAGGTGCAACTCATTGCCCTTAATTTTCCCGTCAGATTTAAAGGTAAAGAGGTTTGAAAATAGTCTGAACTTAAATGATCTAAGAGTAAAATCATCATTTACCTGAGAAGTCACCTGGGTGTCTATCCTCTGTGGTGTCCCCATCACGGTAAGATCCATGAGAGCCTGTTCAAAAATTTCATAACCCCTCTTCTTTTTTT
>JAZFSJ010000080.1:0-10395 GCA_036446115.1 Thermodesulfobacteriota bacterium
GCAATGGATACGCGGACCGGTGAGAAGATCTGGGAGTTCGAGACAGGAGCGGGGATCACCTCTTCACCCGCAATTGACAGTGAGGGTACCATCTACATAGGCAGCCTGGACGGAAGTTTTTACGCGGTGCGTCCGGACGGGACGAAGAAATGGTCATATGATGAGGTTCCGACTGGCGGATCCATACATGCCTCGCCCGCACTCAGTCAGGATGAGAGCACGGTCTACTTCGGCCATGCGATGGTCTGCGGTGGTCCCGGCCAAGAGCCCTGTCCAGACCCGTCTCCAGACTATTCTCTGATTGCGGTCGATACCGCGACCGGCACATTTATTTGGGAGTTCCCGATCGAGGGGCACATCTGGAGTTCGCCGATGGTAAACCCCTCTGACGGATCCATCTTATTCCCGACGTTCTACCTGACCGGTGATAACTATCTTTATTCCGTGTCGCCGGAGGGTGTCGAGAACTGGCGCTACCAGATGGATAGTTTCTCCAATGGTATTCCCTCGATCGGCCCGGACGGCACTGTGTATATCGGGGAGTTCATCGGTGGACCAACTACTAGCCTGTACGCAATCAACCCAGATGGGACACTGAAGTGGCAGTTCGAGTTAGCGGGGAACGTCAACTACCAATCCAGCGTCGCACTGATCAATGGCGGAGAAACGGTGGTATTCGGCACGTACACGAATGAGGTCTACGCACTAAACGCCGATGACATGTCAATCCAGTGGATCTACACCGCGGAAAACATGGTCCAGGCCTCAGTGGCGGTAAGCCCGGACGGCCAGATCTACTTCGGCGACTGGAATGGAGTTCAACACTCGATTGGCGGGGAGACGGATAGCTACCTCTGTGAATAGATCGGGCTCGCAGACTGTTGCAAATGATTAATTAACCAGTTGTGACAGGGGAACAATTGTAATACCTTGTGCTTTTAGGGAGGGAATAGTTTTTTTAAGCATATCAACGGTGGAGGAATGGGGGTGTCCGATTGCGATTGCATACCCCCCATTATTTTTTGCAAGGAGAGGTAGTTTCTTAAGTTGTTTCTCAATTGCGAGTAGGTCTTTATTATTGTCGATAAAGAGGTCTCGCTCGGCAGTCTTAATGTCCATTGCTTTGGCAAGCGTATAACCCACCGTTTTTTTAGTGGTGCGGCTGTCAAAGAAGTAAAACCCCTTCTCCTGTATCTTCTTTAACACTATCTCCATTTTATCCTGATCCTCAGTGAATTTTGAGCCCATGTGATTGCTGATACCTACTATATGGGGCACTGAATTAATATCCCTCTCTAATTGAGCGAGAAGTTGGTCACTATTCATACTGGTTGACAGAGTTCCATAAGTGACTGTATGGTTAGCACTTTCCCAGGGTTCTAAAGGTAAATGGAGGATAATTTCCCTGTTTTTTTCATGGGCTTCCTGGGCGATCCTGCTAGAATAAGGTTGGAAGGGTAAAATAGAATATGTGAAGGGGATGTCCGTCGCAAGAAGTTCTTTGAAAACCTTGTAGTTTTTTCCCAGATCATCAATGACGATAGCAACTTGATAGGTATCTTTGATTGCTTTCTCCTCATGTGAAGAAGATGAGGGGTAATTGAAAATCAACTGGTGGGTTTTAAATCCCTGAGTATTCACATCGATTTTTAAACTATTAACTCCGGGATGAGAAAAGTGCCATTTAAGTTCTTCTAACTCAAAGAAGGCAAATCCCCTTTTAAAGGCCGTCTGGACCTGGGTCAAGGTGGTACCGGGTGGAAGGATAACAGTCATTGTGCTGTAATTCCATTCGATGAGTCCCTCCTTGCGGAAAAATTGCTTTAAAGAGATGTTATCATTGGAAACAGAGAGTATTGATAGCTGGTGAAAAATGACCTGATCTATGGCGCTTATTCTCTCAAGCAGGATTTCATTTATGGTTTGGGGAGAAGGAGGTGCGAAAAGATTTTTCAACTCTTTTCTTTTTACATACGCTACCGTGAGGATGAGGATCGTGCATAAGAAAATTATTCCGATTAAACTCCACAGCCGGGGAGTTCCTAAATTTTGCAGTTTAGAAAAAAGGTTAGTGTGAAGAAGAGATTTTTTAAGTTTCTGCCAGTCAATCATTGTTTCGTTACAGGTTGTTTTTTAGATTCGAACTCTTTGAATATAGACCAGCTTTTTAACAATTGGACGGCGCGAGCAAGTGGAATATCTTTCTCTTCTTCTTCCTCTTCGGAAGCAGTTGTTTCTTTAGCTGCTTCCTCCGGTTCAAAATGGCCTTCAAGATCTTTCTCTTTTATGAATTTAAGCTCTTTCTTTTCCTCCTTCCTGTGGAACCTTTTTTCCTTAACGATAACGTCAGGTACAATACCTGTTGCCTGTATTGAAGTTCCGCGGGGAGTATAGTAGCGTGCAGTTGTTAGTCGCAGCCCTGCACCATCATCCAGAGGTATGATAGTCTGAACTGAGCCCTTTCCAAAGGTTGTAGTTCCCAAAATAACTGCTCGATTATGGTCTTGAAGGGCACCTGCTACTATTTCTGATCCACTGGCACTTCCTCCATTAACCAGTACTATTATCGGATAGTTATGAGGTTTTTTGTTAGGATGGGCACTAAACTGCATCTGCTGACCTTCATTTCTACCCTGAGTATAGACAATGAGTCCTTCATCGATGAATTCATCGCATATCTTCACCGCTTGATTTAATAAACCACCAGGATTATTTCTCAAATCAAGGACGAGACCTCTTAATGATTTGTTATCTTCTTCCAGGGTATCGAGGGCCTTGCTAAAGTCATCTTCTGTTCTTTCCTGAAACTGGCTGAGTCTCACGTACCCTATATCATCTTCCAGGAGTTTGTGTTTAACACTCTTTATGCGTATTATTTCTCTGGTTAAAGTAAAATCCTCAGGCTCAACAAAGCCTTCTCTCATAATAGAAATGGTAACTTTTGTTTCAGTAGGCCCTCTCATCTTTTTTACCGCATCAAATAAGGTCATATCCCTAGTAGATTCCCCTTCTATTTTTACAATTTTATCAGCAGGTTGCAGTCCGGCTCTGAAAGCAGGTGTGTCCTCAATTGGTGATACGATGGTTAAAATTCCTGTTCTCATGGTAATCTCAATGCCAATTCCACCAAAACTACCCTTCGTTTCTACTTGTAGTTCTTTATATATATCAGGACGCATGAAGGATGAATGAGGGTCAAGAGTTTTTAACATCCCGTTAATAGCGCCGTATATGAGATCTTCCGCTGTGGTCTCCTCGACATAATTTTTTTGTACAATGCTTAAGACTTCAGAAAATATTTTTAACTTCTCATAAATTTCGTCTGAACGTGCTTTTACACTGTTGTATGGTATGACTATACACACTATTAAGCACGTGATGAGAGTGATCGATAATACTACTTTTTTCTTTCTTGTGTTCACCATTTGACCCTCCTGTTTATAACGAGATTTACTCAATTGTTTTGTAACCATTTAAGGGGATTGAGTGGTTTTCCATGATGTCTGAGTTCAAAATATAAGCAGTTGCCCTTTAAGGAGCCCGTGTCTCCTGCCAGGGCGATTACTTCCCCTGCTTCTACCCTTTCTCCAACACTTTTAAATAATTTAGAAACATGAGCAGAGAGGCTATAGTAGCTGCCACCGTGGTCAATAATAATGATATTTCCATATCCCTTAAACCAATCCGCGTAGAGGACTGTACCCTCATAGATTGCTCTTACTTCTTGACCCTGCTTAGCTGAGATTTCGATGCCTTTTTGAAAAATCACTGTATTCAATTGAGGGTCAGTGTGGTTACCATAGGAGCTGATAATTTTCCCAGAAAGCGGGAATAACAATTTTCCCTTAAGAGCCTCAAATCTCTTGGCATCTTCGGGGATAAAGCGTTCTTTCTTCCCCGCTATTTCTCTTTGCAGGCGATCAATGAGGGACTGGAGTTCACGAGAGGCTTTTTCTAATTCTTCCACTGCTGCCTGGTACGTCTTCTTTTCGTTTCGGATCTTCTTTAAAAGAACTGTTTTCTTCTTTTTCTGGTCGTCGATCTGCGACTTTTTTTTAAGGATGCTGTTCTTTACCTTTTCCAGAGATTTTTGCTTTTCCTGTAGTGTTTCCCTCTTTTCTTTTACCAGAGAAAGCTGTTTGAAAAAATGATCAATTATCTGAATATCGGAGCTCAAGATCATTTTTATGAATTTTGTTCTTTGTGATAACTCCGGATATGAGTGAGAAGAAAAGATCACCCTCAGGATGCCTCCACTGCGTTTATATTTATAAAGTGCTATGAGCCTTTTACTGAACAGTTCTTTTCGCTGAATGATATCCTTATTAATCTGATCAAGCTGGGTATTGGCGTTTGCCACATCCTTTTTTAAATTCTTTAATCTACGGTTTAAAGAGTATAGCTCGTTGCGATTTTTTGAAAGTTTTTTGTCAATAGCGTTCAGTTGATTGGTGGTTGTGGATTCTTCTTTTTCTACCTTTTTTATTTTCTTCTTTTCCTTTTTTATCTTCTTATCAATGTCGCTTAATTTTCCCTTTCTGTCAATAACTTCATCTTCAAGCTTTCTAAGATCCTTTTCAGCATGGGCATTCAATGCCAAAAAGATAGTAAACAGTAGGCATATGATTTTCTTCATTAGGGCTTACACCTTCAAAAACCTTCCCATCGAGAGAGCACAACCGACTATCCCCAGTAGGATCCCAAAACAAATTAGGGCAATAACCAGGTTCTGAGGTAAGAAAACGAGATTTGAAGCACCAAGATAGAGGCTATAATCAGAGATAACTTTAACAATAAAGATTTTGTAGCTTATATAGAGTATGCCAAGTGCCAGTAAAGAACCGGCAAGACCCTGAATAAGTCCTTCAAGAAAGAAAGGAACCTGAATGAAAAAATTGGTTGCTCCCACCAGCTTCATAATCTCTATCTCTTCCTTCCTGCTATAGATGGTAAGTTTTATGGTATTGGATATGATGAGAATAGTAGCAAGCATAAGGAAACCGCCAATACTTATCCCCACCAGCTTGACAATACTAATGAAAGCAGAAAACCTTTCCAGCCAGTCTTGACCATATTCGACGTCGCTGATCTTGCTGATTTTTTTGACCTTGTAAACAGTTGCTCTTAAACTCTGTGGGTTTCTGAATTCTTCCTTTAATTGGATCTCTAAAGAAGCAGGCAAGGGATTTTCCTCAAGGCTTTCCAGCATTCCATCCTGATCCTGCAGGCTCTCTTTGAGTATGTCGAAGGCTTTTTCTTTTGAGACATAGGTTGCATTTTCAATTTGCGGGAGCCTGGTTATTTTTTCGCTTGCCTTTTTAATTTCTTCAGTGCTGACGTTTTCATCCAGATAGGCTATCAAATGTATCCTGTTCCCCCAGTCATCAAAGATTTGATTGAGATTGATCACTGTGATAATAAATATTCCGAAAGTGAGAAGCGCAAAGGTTATGGTGCCAGTAGCCACTAGATGAGTAAATCTATTATGCCTAATACTTCTAAGGGCTTCCCTCGCGAAATAAAATAATCTATAAAGAATACGGTCTACCATTCTTCTGTGCCGATTCTCCTGCCTTTATCCAGGGCAATATGTTTATCGGAGTATTTTGAAGCTAAGTCTTTATTGTGGGTTGCAAACACCACCGTGGTACCTCGTTCGTTAACGTTTTTGAATAATTCCATTATATCCCGAGTTGTTTCGGAATCAAGATTTCCGGTGGGTTCATCAGCCAGGAGTATAGTTGGGTTGTTGACAATAGCGCGGGCAATAGCAATCCTTTGTTGCTCACCACCGGATAGTCCCAAGGGCATTGCATCCAGCCTGCTCTGCAGGCCAACTAATTTTAGAACTTGCCAGGCCTTTCGTTTAATGTCTGTTCTTCTCGTACCAACAACTTCCAGGGCAAATACTACATTTTCATAAACGGTTCTATTATTTATAAGTTTGAAATCCTGGAATACAACTCCTATTGATCTTCTGAGGTGGGCGCTGCGGGATGGCTTGATTTTAGCAAGGTTTATCCCTTTAATAATTATCTGTCCTCTGCTGGCTTTTTCAGCACAGAAGATGAGTTTTATCAAGGTTGTCTTACCTGCACCACTGGGCCCCGTCACAAAAACAAAATCGCCTTTTTTAATATGCAAACTGATATCGGTGAGTGCCGGGTGGTTGTTGGGATAAACCTTGTATGCATTGAACATCTGGATCATATGAATCCTGATTGAGCCGGGGAGGATTTACTTCTGCTGTAGAACTTCTTTAACAGCTGATATGATGTGTTGGGGATTCAGTTGGTAGCAGTCCAATAGTTCATCAGGATTTCCTGAGGTGCCGGGTTTATCTTTTATCCCTATCCTTTTCATAGGAGTAGGACAGTGTTCAGCCAGTACTTCTGCAACTGCACTTCCCAACCCTCCGATGATAGAGTGTTCCTCGGCGGTAACTACGGCACCTGTAAACCGTGCGGCCTTTATAATCAATTCCTGATCGATTGGTTTAATGGTCGCGAGGTTAATGAGTTGAGTTGATATACCTTCGGCTTCTAATCGGTCGAGTGCCTTAAGGGATTGAGAGACCATAAATCCTGTTGCAAAGATAGTTACATCTTTACCCTCTTTTAGAACATTTCCTTTGCCGATCTTAAAACTATAGCCCTCATCAAAAAGCACCGGGAACCTCATTCTTGAAAGTCTCATATAGACCGGCCCCTTATGGTCAACTATTGTTTCCACTGCCTTCCGGGTTTCTATGCCGTCTGCAGGAATAATCACCGTCATGTTGGGAAGAACCCGCATGAGTGCAATATCTTCAAGGCATTGATGGGATGCACCGTCCTCTCCTACCGTAATTCCCCCGTGGGAGGATACAATCTTGACATTGACTCCCGGATTGGCAATAGATTGCCGTATCTGTTCCCAGGGTTTACCGACTGCAAAAATGGCAAAGGTGCTCACAAAGGGTATTTTGCCGGTGGTTGCCAGCCCTACGGCCATGCCAATCATATCCTGTTCGGCAATACCCATATTGAAAAATCGATGGGGAAACTTTTTGTGAAAGACTGAGGTTTTAGTTGAACCGGATAGGTCTGCATTGAGCGCAACGATATTCTGGTGTTTTTCTCCTAACTCAGCTAAAACATCACCGTACACATTTCTTGTGCCTAGAAGTTTAGTCAACTCTTTACTCCTTTCAGCCTTTAAACTCATAGTTCTTTCAAAGCCTCCTCAAGTTCTTCATCTGTCGGTGCCACGCCGTGATACTCAACTTTGTTTTCGAAAAAGGAGACTCCTTTCCCTTTGATGGTTTTGCAGATGATGATAGATGGTTTACCTTTAATTTTGTCTGCCTTATGGAATGCGTCTAAAATGGCTTCCATATCATGGCCGTCTACCTCGAAAACGTGCCAGCCGAAAGCCCTCCATTTGTCTGCTACGGGTTCAATATTCATTATTTCCTTTACAGTCCCGTCAATTTGCAAGCCATTGTGGTCCAGGAGTGCGCAGAGATTGTCGATCTTGTAGTGTGCAGCACTCATTGCGGCCTCCCAGATCTGCCCTTCTTCGATTTCACCATCTCCCATGAGCACATAAACCCTTGCCTTTTTCTTGTCCAGCTTTAATCCAATAGCCATACCGTTGGCTATAGAGAGTCCCTGCCCTAAAGAGCCGGTTGAGATTTCCACCCCGGGTGTAGTGTTCATATCAGGATGTCCCTGCAGGCTACCTCCCAGTCTTCTAAGAGACTTGAACTCTTCCGGATCGAAGTATCCACATCTTGCCAGAATGGAATAGAGGGCCGGGGCGGCATGCCCTTTGGATAAAACAAACCTGTCCCTGTCTTCCCATTTTGGGTTTTTTGGGTCGTGATTCATGGTGGCACAGTAGAGGGAGGTGAGCATTTCTACGGCCGAGAGAGATCCTCCCGTATGGCCGGAAGCTACCCGGTTAAGCATGGTCAGGACATCAACTCTCACCTGACGGGCTGTTTCGCTTAATTCTGCTAATTGTTTCTTGGTGGCCATGTTGTTCCTCAAACCTTGACGACTTTAATTTGATTAGACCTTAAATGTAAGACTATGACTTCAAATAAATTCCGCTTATTTATACCAAAAAAAATGGATAAGTAAAGTCTTTTTCTTTTAAATTCGCAACTAACTGAATTTACTTAATTAGGATGTAGATTTTGTACGGTCACCCCGGAAAAACTTCCAAATTTTTTATTATTATTCGTATTATAGGTGAATCTTTTAATCTACTATCTTTTTTCTCTTACCCCGCGATTTTTAATTGATGACGGGAAAGAGGGAATGTAACATGAAAAGAAGAAATAATAGAGTAAATGTAGGGGGTGTACTTATAGTATGTGCGCTTCTGGTATTTCTTTTCTTATCCCACAGACTGGTTTTATCAGCGGGTGGGAATACCTTATTATGTATCTCCCAGTGGAGATGATACTAAGAGTCGAGCAGTAATAGTTGGCTTTTTCAAACCATACTTTGTGATTTTCATAATCTGTTTCAACAGGTTGGAAAACAAAGTGTTTTTTTAAAAATCCAGTTTTGTTTTATTTAAATAATGTTTAATGTTAACCCATTGAAAATCAATAACAATTCAACCCTCATACTTTTTTTTTGGTTATAGGCCCGTTATTTTTTCATCCCCCCCCTTGAAAGGGAGTGATGTAAGGACAGCATCATTCCCTCTCTTCATTGTTTTATCCTTTATGCTATTTAGTGAATGAGGAATGAAGAGTATTTGTTAGCATTGCTATGAAAATAATCTTAGATTTATCAAAAACGTTTTTAGACAAGCGAAAAAGGATTTGGGCAACAACCCGAAAACACTCGACCCCTGGAATCCTCGAAGTCTTGGCCCCTATTGAACAAGAAAAGTAGAGAAGCCCCAAACTCACGAATGAAAATACTTTTCAGCAACCTTTTTAAACCCCTTAAGTGAACGCCTGATAACCTTCTCATCCACACAATAGGCAATCCGGAAAAAGCCCGGCATCCCAAAACCACTTCCCGGAACGGTCAAGATGTGTTCAGCCTGCAATTCCTTAACAAAGGCTACATCATCATCAATGGGAGTCCGGGGGAAAAGATAAAATGCACCATGAGGTTTCATAAACTGGTAGCCCAAAGAGGCCAGGTTGTCACAGAGGAGGTCCCGGCGTTTCTGATAAAAGCTCACATCCACACTTATTCCTTGCAAATGCCTAACTACCCGCTGCATGAGTGCCGGTGCGTTCACAAAACCCAGGGTGCGATTACAAAAGACCATACCCTCCAGCAAATCTTCCTGAGGTGTGGCATGCGGACTTACCGCCACAAACCCTATCCTCTCCCCCGGCACCGATAACTCCTTGGAATAAGAAGTAACCAGGATGCTGTGCTTATAAATTTTAAAGATACTGGGAAGAGATATATCATCATAGATAATCTTGCTGTACGGTTCATCTGAGATCAAATAGATTGTATTTCCCATTTCACTACTTTTCTTTCTCAAAAGTTCTCCTAACCCCTTCACACTCCTTTCATCATATACTTTCCCGGTAGGGTTATGTGGAGAATTAATAATAATCGCTTTGGTCTTAGGAGAGACCGCCTTTTCAATCTCCGAAAGATCCAGAGAAAAATCACTCTTGGTTTTTACCAGTTTTAAGTTACCGCCATGATTGCTCACATAGAAAAGATACTCCACAAAATAGGGAACAGGTGTGATAACCTCTTCTCCCGGATTTAAAAGGGTTTTAAGCACCACATTAAGCCCCCCTCCCGCACCGCAGGTCATGATCACCTGCTTTTCTGAAATCTCATCCTGGTGTTCCTGGGATAAATAATCGGCTATGGCCTTCCTGGTTTCCGGGTAACCGGCATTGGGCATGTAACCGTGTTGCCCCATCTTTTTCTCACCTACCACTTTCTGAAGTGTCTCTAAAAAGAGAAAAGGGGGCTCCAGATCGGGGTTCCCTAAAGTGAAATCAAAAACATTTTCCTCGCCGTACTCCGCCTTTAACGCCATTCCTTCTTCAAACATCCTGCGAATCCAGCTTGACTGCTCCATCCACTCTTTTATCCTTATAGAGATAGTCATCTTTTCTCCTCACCTAAAAGGTATTTAAAATCTTGCTAATCTGCATTTACCTTTGTTCTATAAAAGAACCTCTAAGTAATTTTTTAAAGTTAACGAAGGAACTTGAAAAAGTCAAACAAAAGAATACGTGAAATTTCTCATCACCTATCACAAAATGGAGCATACAAACCCTCAATGCACATAAAACATCCCTAACATTCTTAATCAATTGACTTTTAAAGGCGAATACTATAAAAGCATTACATAGCTTTTTAAAAGAAATTATGGTTCAAAAAGAGGTTGAATAATTGAATATCATCT